>NZ_JBQKIK010000034.1:0-29076 GCF_052117805.1 Bilifractor sp. LCP21S3_F8
TGTTTCTAGTCAACTCAATTATACCAAAGGCACAGCGTCTATGCCTTTTTAATTGCCTACATTATTGAGTTTTCAAGGTTCAACACACCTTTTGAGTGTGGGAAGTTTTAGATATTTATTCGTTAACTCCTTGTCGGAATACCATCCCTCAAAGGTGTAACCCTCTTTGGCAGGAATGACAGAAGGCTGACTGGCTTTCTTCTGATCAGGCGATGCATTCCTGTCGATGAACTGGCTGGCAATGGACGATCCGCCATTGCTGTCATAATTCACCCAATACCCTTCCTTAAGGATCGGGTACAATTTGACCGATTCTGTGCCGACCCGATATTCTCCGGAAACGTCTTCTGTGCTGCCCTCAAGATGCCATCCTTCATGGTGCTGAGTCAACGGTTCAACCTGAATCATCGGCATATTTTCGGAGATCTTTATATCCGTATCCTGCTGTGCCGTCACCGTATCAATCAGATTGTCATACTGGTCATAGTAATACACATAAACAGTATTTGCTGAGAAACGGGCATAGTAATCATAGCTTTGGCCGTCTTCAGTGATATCTCCCACTGTGCCAAAGCCATCGAACTTCTCATCCGAATCCTTTGCATACCAGCCTGTAAATGTTTCGTCCACTTTAACCGGTGCTTCCGGCTCAAGAAGTGTATCTCCAGCCTTGACAGTCTGCTCTGAAACGAGCTGATCACCATTGTAGAAACGATATACTGCTGTCTTTGTGTCGGAGGGGCGGATTATCCTGCGTATTATCGGATTTAAAATTTTATTATCCTGCGAGGTTTCCGGCTGCGTTGACTGTGAAGCAGGTGTTTCCGGCTGATCAACCGACTCAGACAAAGAAGCTTCCTGTGCAGCTGCAGCCGGCTCAGTTGTATCCAGTTCAGTGGAATCTCCATTGTCGGATGCGTCCTTATCGACCTGGTCATTCTCCGATCTATCAGAAGTGTCAGATTGTTCTTCTACAGATTCTGTATCCCTTCCTAAATTTGTTTGGGAGGTACTTTCTGAATTTGCAGAATCATCCGCATGCACTGGCAACGACGTGACGCCAAGCGAGACTGTCACTATTATTATCATAAGAATGGATAAAACTTTCTTTTTCATAACATTCACCCCATTGCAATAATCTGTACATAAAGTACTGAATATTATTATAAGCACTGCTTTAATGGTTGTAAACAAATAATATTTACAGATCCTGCCTCTCACGACAGTATAATGATCAACTCTTCGTCCTCTATGCATCAGCCACTCTTCTGATTGCTTTTCCAGAAATCGTGCTGTGTCCGCTCATATAAATATTTCAAGAGGTGTTTCCATCTTTTTATAAATTCATTTGATTACTCTTCAACAATTGGGACTGGATATGCCTTCTTATCTTAGAATGTGTATATCCGGATTGATCAGTGCAAAGGGAATTCCCTTTAGTATGACAATTGATCAGGAACAGACAAATAAAGGGGTTGAGGCAATGAAACGGGCAAGCCGGATTGCCGAAGAAAATGGGATTCCAGACATGTCACTTGAAGACATAAATGCAGAGATAGAGGCAGCGAGAAAGTGAGCGATGCGATTCGCTGCGGTGCTGCGCACCTTCGCTCATCTCTCGCCCGCTTTGCTACGAGCAACGCACCTCGGCTTCGCTGCAATGAGCCATGCCGACATGGCCGGAACCGCTTCGCTTGTCCCGGCCATGTCGCGGCGTTCGCCGTATGCTCACAAAAAAGACATCCCGGAACGGATGCAAGCATCCGTCCGGAATGTCTTTTTTGTGAGCGCATGGCTCATTGCTACGCGCATTATCTCTTACTAAACTGCGGAGCGCGACGAGCCTTCTTGAGACCGTACTTCTTACGCTCTTTCATACGAGGATCACGAGTAAGATAACCCTCCGCCTTCAGCGTCGGCTTGTTCTCGGCGTCAACCTGAAGCAGCGCACGAGAGATACCATGACGGATCGCGCCGGCCTGACCGGTAAAACCACCGCCATGTACATTAACCAGTACATCGAACTTGTCTGTGTTGTCCGTAGCAACGAGCGGCTGACGAACGATTGTCTTCAGAGTCTCAAGTCCGAAATAATCATCGATATCTCTTTTATTTACAGTAATCTTGCCGGTACCCGGTACAAGGTAAACTCTGGCAATAGATTTTTTTCTTCTTCCGGTTCCATAATACTTTTCGTTAGCCATTTGTCTTTACCTCCCTTAGTTAGAATGTGAGCACTTCCGGTTTCTGAGCTGCATGAGGATGCTCAGCACCTGCGTATACGTGAAGCTTTGTCATCATTTCTCTTCCGAGAGGTCCCTTCGGGAGCATTCCCTTAACAGCGAACTCAATAACTCTCTCCGGATGCTTTGCAAGCATCTCCTTCAGAGTTGTCTCCTTCAGACTTCCAACATAATCAGAATGTCTGTAGTAGATCTTCTGCTCCAGCTTTTTGCCGGTTACTTTGATCTTTTCTGCATTAATAACGACTACATAATCTCCGGTGTCTACGTTCGGAGTGAACTCCGGCTTGTTCTTTCCTCTGAGAACAGAAGCGACCTCAGAAGCAAGACGTCCGAGAACCATTCCGGAAGCATCAACGACATACCATTTCTTCTCTAACTTATCCGGATTAGCCATATATGTTTTCATGGTAACAACCTCCTGCATGAATGAACTACAGCGCACAGCGCGGCTGTAAGATTCGTTATTTAAATGATAGCTTGATGCAATATCCACTGTCCGTATGGTCATGCACCGGAACATCCGACCTTAGGCTTTCGATCATAATGGATGCTCTGTATGTCGCGTTTCAAAATGTCACATGACGTGTTTGGGAGACACGGCAGGCAAACTCGTCCCGCGTCACACTGAACTAGTTTATAATACTGAAAAACTTCTGTCAAGTACTTTCTTATATTAATTCTGCCTGTCTCTTATATTAATTCTGCGGATCTGTGGCAGGGTTTGTAGCAGCGTTTATGGCAGGGTTTGTGGTGGGTGTGGTGTCTATGGTGACCGTATTATACGGAATCACAATCTCCGCTTTTTCAAATTCACTTACGATCCTCTGCCTCACATTGCTGCACGCAAGATAACTCTCCATAATATCCTTGGTGTACACGGCAAACTTCAGCAGCATGCCGTTTGCCGTAAGCGAACTGACAAGCACAGAGGTTTTTTCTGCCTCCACAACCAGCGGCTCTGTTTTCAGGATTTCCATGATAACAGCTCTTGCCTTCTCGATATCCGTCGCGTAATCAACTTCTACTTCCACAAAGGTTGCGACCGTATCCGGGTTGCTCATATTGACGATGACGGCGCCGTCCACCAAGCTGTTCGGAATGATACACATCTGTCCGTCAGCCTGCTCGATCACGACATGCCTCACGGTCATATCACGGACAATTCCCTCTGCGATTACCGTCCCTGCACTCTTGATCTGAATCTTTTGTCCGATATCACAGGGCTTGGAGGATGAAAGAGAAAATCCGGAAATTACATTACCCAGCGTCTGCTGTGCCGCAAAGGTCGCTACCGCGATCAGCAGTGCGCTGCTCTGCAGCACCGTCGTACTGATTTCCTTGGCTATTTCAAAAGAACCCAGTGCGGAATACACACCAACAATGGTAATGCCTGCGGTAAGAATGCTCTGAAAAAATTTATTATACAGGCTTTGTTTCTGCGTCCGCTTATTCAGCCCGCGGAAAAAACGGCGGACAAAATATACAATAGCAAAGGTGATACCCAGAATAATTGCTGTTCTGAGCAAAAGTTCCCAGTCAAACATTATTTGTTGTCCCTCCGGCAACAGAAATCCGGCTCCCACTCCGGATATTTAATTTCCATAAGCGTCAGGCCTCTTGCGGGCGCCGTCGGTCCTGCTGCACTACGGTCCCTGCTTTCAAGAATTCCCTTAAGTTCCTCCGGCTCAGTCCTTCCTTTACCGATCTCAACGAGAGTTCCCGCCAGAATCCGGACCATATTGTACAGAAAGCCGTTTCCGCAGATCTGGAACCGAATCAGATCATCCTCGCGGATGACCCTGGCAGAATAAATCGTGCGGACCGTGCTCCGGTCCGGATTGGTCTCGCCAGACGCCTGGAAGCTCCGGAAGTCGTGCTCCCCTATGAGATACCGGGCAGCTCTGTCCATGCGCTCCGCATCCAGCGAAACATATAGGAAGCAGGTGTCGTTCCGTCTCGTCGGATCCGGAAAACGGCGATTCAGAATCTTGTATTCGTAGGTCTTTACTGTGGATGTGAAGCGGGGGTGAAATTCCGGCGATACTTCCCGGGAACCCTGGATTTTGATGTCATCCGGCAGTCTCGTATTCAGCGCGTAGGAATACTTATTCCCCGGCATCCGGGCAGACGTATCAAAGACCGCTACATTTCCCCTGGCATGCACCCCCGCATCGGTGCGGCTCGCGCCGATGGTATGTATCTGTTCCCCTGTTATCTCCGAGAGAGCCGCGTTTAACACCTGCTGTACGGCAATCCCGTTCGGCTGCACCTGCCACCCGCAGTAATTGGTTCCGTCATATGCGACGGTCAGCATCACACGTTTCATGTTTTCTACCAATATCTCCGTTCCCGCTTACGATCTCTGGATCCTAATCCCGGCCTGCGGCCGACCGTTTTCAGCGCGATCTCCAATCCAGCCTCCTGTCACCAGTGCAGCACTGCCCGCAGCACAATTGCCGCCGCGAGATATGCGAAAAGAACCGCATATGCCGCATAATCCCGGGACTGGTAAACTAGCGGACGCATCTGGGTCCGCCCGTCCCCTCCGTGATAACATCTGGCTTCCATCGCAAGTGCCAGATCATTTGCTCTGCGGAAAGCAGATACAAACAGCGGAACCAGAATCGGAACCATCGCCTTTACCCTCTGGATGACATTTCCACTCTCGAAATCCGCCCCGCGCGCCATCTGTGCTTTTTTAATTTTGTCGGTTTCTTCCATCAGAATCGGGATAAAACGAAGCGCAATCGACATCATCATCGCAATCTCATGCACCGGCACATGCACCTTCCGCAGCGGACGAAACAGCGATTCCATCGCGTCGGTCAGCTTGTTCGGCGTTGTCGTAAGCGTCATGATGGAGCAGCCGATAATCAGATACACAAGACGGATGCCCATCTTTGCGGCTGTGCTGATACCCTCCCTTGTAATATGGAGGATACCGAACTGCCAGATGACCGTCCCCTGCGTGAGAAAGAGATTCAGCACCATCGTAAAGATCAGCAGAACCCAGATCGCCTTCAGTCCCCTGACCATGAAGCTGAAGGGTACCTTTGACAGATGGATCACTGCAAACAGGAAGACTGTTCCGAGAACGTAGCCCCATGTGTGAAAAACAAACAGAGATATGATATAGATAAGTGTTCCGACAAACTTTACTCTCGGGTCCAGTTTATGAATCAGCGAGTCCGCCGGGTAATACTGGCCTATGGTAATATCTTTAAGCATTTATTTTCTCCCAAGCGCATGAAGGATGCTTTCTTCCGCTTCCTCGATTGTTGTGGCGTGAACATCAACATCGAGTCCCTTTTCTTTAAGCGCATGCATGATATAAGTCATCTGCGGCGCAGCAAGTCCCATTTTTTCCAGCTCTTTGTAATGAGAAAAGACCTCTCTGGGCGGCGCGTCAAATGCCTTCTCCCCGTGGTTCATGACAATCAGCTGATCGACATATTCCGCGACATCTTCCATGCTGTGTGAAACCAGAACGACGGTGATCCCCCTCTTCTTCTGCAGTCCTGCGACCGTATTGAGGATCTCATCACGTCCCATAGGATCCAGACCTGCGGTCGGCTCATCGAGAACCAGAACGTCCGGGTTCATGGCAAGCACTCCCGCGATTGCCACTCTTCTCTTCTGTCCGCCGGAAAGTTCGAAGGGCGATTTCCGGAAGAGAGATTCATCCACACCGACCTGATGCAGTGCTTCCTCTGCGCGCTTCATCCGTTCCTCTTCGGAAAGGCCCTGATTTTTAGGGCCGAAGCACACGTCGGTAATGACATCCGTCTCAAACAGCTGATACTCCGGATACTGGAAGACAAGTCCGACATGAAACCTGAGATTTCTGCGGTCATACTTCTCGCCCCAGATGTCTTCGTTGTTAAAATAAACATGGCCGGAGGTCGGACGCATCAGCCCGTTCAGATGCTGAATCAGTGTCGATTTTCCGCTTCCGGTATGTCCGATGATCCCGATAAAATGTCCGTCCGGGAGCTCGAGCGAAACGTCCTTGAGCGCATGCATCTCATACGCGGTCCCCGGGCTGTATGTATAAGTCACATGATCTAATCTGATTGACATGTTCTTTCCCCCTGCCCTTTCCCGTCGGAAGCTGTCTCTCCATCACGGATTTTCATGATGGCATCAACGAATTCATCGATGCTCAAAATGCCTTCGGGGATATCGAGCCCTCTCAGGCGAAGCGCATGCGCGAGCTGTGTGACGTGCGGGACATCCAGGCGCAGCTTGTGAAGCTCATCCACCCGTGAAAAAATCTCCCGGGGTGTTCCCTGCATTACAAGCCTTCCCTCGTCCATGACAAATACATTATCCGCATAGATAACCTCTTCCATGTAATGTGTGATCAGAATCACGGTGACTCCTTCACTCCTGTTCAGATCACGCACGGCCTGAATGACCTCATGGCGGCCATTCGGATCCAGCATTGCCGTCGGTTCGTCCATAATAATGCATTTCGGCTTCATCGCCATAACGCCCGCAATCGCCACTCTCTGCTTCTGGCCTCCGGAGAGCTTATTCGGCGAATGACTCCGGTAAGCTATCATCCCTGTTTTTCGAAGCGAATCGTCCACCCGTTTCCAGATCTCATCCGTCGGAACGCCCAGGTTTTCCGGGCCGAATCCCACGTCCTCCTCCACGACAGAGGAAACGATCTGATTGTCCGGGTTCTGGAAAACCATGCCGGCTCTCTGCCGGATGTCCCACACCTCATCATCAGCGTGGGTATCCATCTGATCCACCCACATCGTCCCTCCTGTAGGGATAAGCAGCGCGTTCATATGCTTCGCCAGCGTAGATTTTCCACTGCCGTTATGGCCGAGAATCGCGATGAACTGTCCCTCTCTGATCTTCAGATTCACATCCTTGACCGCGTGGGTGATCTCCGGTTTTTCCCCGTCCTCTCCATATTCAAGATAGTCGTAATTCAGATTATCCGCTTTAATGATGCTCATGATTCCGAAACTCCTGTCAATTCCCCGATGTAATCAAGAATTTCCTCTCTTCCCTGCTTTGTGACGGCAGAAAAAGCAAACAGTTTTTCATCTTCCCGCATTCCGAGTCCATCGCGAACCGCCTTGATCTGCTTCTGAACCTGGCTTCTTTTGAGCTTGTCCAGCTTGGTCGCGATGATTACGGGCTCGTATCCGCGGGACAAAATCCACTCAAACATCTGCTTGTCGTTTGCCGACGGATCATGGCGGATATCAATGAGCAGGAACACGGCCTTCAGCTGATCGGACATTTTCAGATATCTCTCGATCATCCTCCCCCAGGACTGTCTGACATTGACAGACGCGGTTGTATAGCCATATCCCGGGAGATCCACGAAGTAGAAGCTGTTGTTGACGTGATAGTAATTGATGGTCTGTGTCTTTCCCGGCTGAGAGCTGGTTCTCGCCAGTGCCTTCCGGTTCAGCAGTCCATTGATCAGAGATGATTTTCCGACGTTTGACTTCCCCGCGAATGCGATTTCCGGCTGTGTATTCACGGGGAACTTACTTGTGACACCGCACACTGTTTCAAGCTCGGCGTTCTTTATGACCATATCTTCTCCCTTCCATATCTGCCGGATTACGCGATCAGCGCATGCCCCAGAACCTCTTCCATCCGGCTGACATAGATAATCTCCAGGCCTTCCGTGATCTCCGCATCCATTTCCATTACATCCGGCTTATTCTCCGCCGGCACAAGCACTGTACGGATGCCGGCCTTTTTGGCCGCAAGAAGCTTTTCCTTCAGTCCCCCGATCGGCAGCACCCTTCCACGAAGCGTGATTTCTCCGGTCATCGCCAGATCTGCGCGGACCGGTCTCTTTGTAATTGCCGAAAGCATAGCGGTCGCCATCGTAATCCCGGCGGACGGTCCGTCCTTCGGCACAGCTCCCTCCGGTATGTGGATATGGATATCATTTCCCGTAAAAAAATCATCCGGAATCTGATATTTTGACGAGACTGACCGGATATAGCTGATCCCCGTCCGTGCAGATTCCTTCATGACATCCCCGAGCTGCCCCGTGAGAAGGAATTCCCCTTTCCCGGGCATCACATTTACCTCGATCTCGAGCGTATCTCCGCCGACACTCGTCCACGCAAGACCGCGGACGATTCCGATCTCCGGTTTGGGATTCGCCATATTCACGGTGAACTTACCCCTTCCAAGAAAATCCTCAAGGTTCTCTTTCGTAACCGTGACGGATTTTACATCATCTTCCTGGATCCGGAGTGCCGTCTTGCGGCAGATATGACCGATCTGTCGTTCCAGGGAACGCACTCCCGCCTCCTTTGTGTACCTGGATATGATTTCATCCAGCGCCTCATCCTCAATCACAAGCTGGCCCTTCTTCAGGCCATTGGCTTCAATCTGCTTCGGTATGAGATGCTCGCGTGCGATATGCTTTTTCTCATTTTCCGTATAGCTGTTGATCTCGATAAGCTCCATGCGGTCGAGAAGCGGCCTCGGAATCGTCTGGACATCGTTCGCCGTTGCAATGAAAAGAACCTGCGAGAGATCAATGGGCACCTCCACATAATGGTCGGAAAAATGGCTGTTCTCCTCCGGATCAAGCACTTCCAGAAGAGCGGAAGCGATATCCCCCTTGTAATCGCTGCTTGTCTTGTCAATCTCATCCAGAAGCATCAGGGGATTTTTCACGCCGGCATGGTGGAGTCCCTCCGCGATTCTTCCCGGCATTGCTCCGATGTAGGTTCTTCTATGTCCGCGGATCTCCGCCTCATCTCTGACTCCTCCCAGACTGATCCGCACAAAAACCTTATTCAGCGCCTTTGCAATAGACTTCGCGATGGATGTCTTTCCGGTTCCGGGAGGTCCGACCAGACAAAGGATCGGAGCGTCCGCCTTTTTTGTGACAAGCCGGACAGCCAGATATTCCAGTATCCGCTCTTTGACTTTCTCTAGGCCGTAATGATCCTGCTCCAGAATCTGTCTTGCCTTCTTCAGGTCACGGTTGTCCCGGGACATTTTGTTCCACGGAAGGCCGAGCAGCGTCTCGATGTATCCCCGAATCACTCCTCCTTCCGAAGGATTGCCGGCTGTATTTTCAAAGCGGCGGATTTCATTGCGGAGAGTATCCTTCACCTCCTTCGGTGCCTTCAGCTCCTCGCACTGACGCTTGAATTTTGCAATCTCTGTCTGGGTATTGTCATCTCCGAGTTCTTCCCGGATTTCTTTCAGCTGTTCCCGGAGGACATATTCTCTCTGGTTCTTATCGAGTCTCTGCTTTACCTTTTCCTGCAGCTCATACCGGATCCTTTCAACCGATGCCTCACGGGCAAGTGTTTCACAGAGTACATCATAGCGTTCCTGCAGCCCGATAGCGTTGAGCAGCCGCTGCTGCTTCTCCGACGGAACCGGCAGATTGATGCTGATCTGATCCACCAGCTTTTCAAGCTGATCAATATCCAGGATTCTGATCAGCAGCTCCCTCGAAAGGTTTCTTCCTCCCGCGGAATAGATGCTGACAAGTTCTTTCAGATTCCGGATCATCGCCTCCCGGCGGTCATCATCAATTGCCGGTGTGCTGTCGTCCGCACATACGGATATCCTCGAGCGGAGAAACTTTTCGGTAGACTCAAAATCGAGCAGCTCCGCCCGGTCAATGCCCTCCACGGTGACTTGTATCATGTCACGCGGAAGCCGCGCAATCTTTCTAATCTCGGAAACCGTCCCGATCCGGTAAAGATCATCAAGCGTCGGTTCCGCCACCTCAAGCTTTCTCTGCGTCACCAGAAAAAGCCGGTTATCCTCGGCCATCGCTTCTTCAATGGCATGTATGCTTTTTTCACGATTTACATCAAAATGCACTACCATGCCCGGAAGGACGGTTACGCCCCTCAGAGCAACGGTCGGGAGCACATATTCTGTATCATTCATCTGCGCGTGTGATTCCTTTCCATAATGGTACTGCGCGTCTGCAGCGCATCAGGCCGGCCGCATGCGCTTGGAAGAACGTGCATTTTTTGCTTTCATCTGTCTTCTCGGAACGGGCTTTGGCTCTCCGTGAACGATGATCGGGCTGCCTTTTCCCTCTACGGCATCCCTGGTGATCTCACAGGACCGGATGGTATTGTCCGACGGTGTCTCGTACATGACATCCATCATTGTCTTTTCCATGATCGCGCGAAGACCGCGCGCGCCGGTCTTGCGGCGCATAGCCTCCTGTGCCATCGCAGTAAGCGCGTCGTCGTCAAAGGTCAGATCCACTCCATCCAGCTCAAGCAGCTTGACATACTGCTTTACCAGAGAGTTCTTCGGCTCCTTCAGAATGTGAACCAGGGCATCCTCGTCCAATCCATTCAGCGTCACCACAACGGGTACACGTCCGACAAGCTCCGGAATCAGTCCGAACTTCACCAGATCCTCCGGCATCACCTCGTGCAGGATCGCGCCCATATCTTCCTTCTGCCGGACTCCGAGATCCGCACCGAATCCCAGGCTCTTTGTGTCCTTTCTGGCCTCGATGATCTTCTCCAGTCCCTCGAAGGCTCCTCCACAGATGAAAAGGATATTTGTCGTATCGATCTGCAGAAACTCCTGGTGCGGATGCTTTCTTCCGCCCTGCGGCGGGACATTTGCAACAGTTCCCTCGACGATTTTCAGAAGCGCCTGCTGTACACCCTCACCTGAAACATCCCTTGTAATAGAAGGATTCTCGGACTTTCTGGTGATCTTGTCGATCTCATCGATGTAGATGATACCGTGCTCCGCCCGCTCAATATCGTAATCCGCGGCCTGAATGAGCTTCAGGAGAATATTCTCGACATCCTCACCCACATACCCGGCTTCTGTCAGCGTGGTTGCGTCAGCAATTGCAAAGGGAACATTCAGCATTCTGGCGAGTGTCTGTGCCAGAAGGGTCTTGCCGGAACCTGTGGGTCCCAGCATCAGGATATTGCTTTTCTGAAGCTCCACATCGCTTTCCTGCTGCGAAAGGATTCTCTTATAATGGTTGTACACAGCAACAGACAGTACCTTTTTGGCCTCGTCCTGCCCGATTACATAATCATCCAGAAACTCCTTGATCTCCACCGGCTTCATCAGATTAATCTCGCTGCCTGCCGGCGAAGGAGTGTGGAACTGCTCATCGATGATTTCCGAGCAGATACCGATGCATTCATCACAGATATATGCCCCGCCCGGACCGGCAATCAGCTTGCGGACCTGATCCTCTGTCTTTCCGCAGAAGGAGCATCTGATCTTCGGTTCATTTCCTTTATTTGCCAAATCTTCTACCTCTTTCTTTTATTTCCCAATATACACATGAAGGGCATCCCGAAATCGGATCAAAATCAACCCATTTCTGAACACCCTCACATGCACTTACCGATTTGTAATTACGTTATCAATCAGACCGTATGCCTTTGCTTCCTCGGCTGTCATATAGTTGTCCAGCTCTGTGTCATGCTGAACCTTTTCCAGCGGCTGTCCCGTATTCTGGGACAGAATCTCATTCATACGTTTCTTTATCTTCAGAATCTGCTCGGCTACGATCTCAATATCCGTTGCCTTGCCCTGAGCACCGCCTGACGGCTGATGGATCATGATCTCTGCATTTGGAAGAGCAAGTCTCTTGCCCTTTGTACCGCCGGCGAGCAGAAATGCTCCCATGCTAGCGGCCATTCCGAGACAAATCGTCGATACATCGCATTTAATATACTGCATGGTGTCGTAAATCGCCATTCCGGCGGTTACGGAGCCACCCGGGCTGTTGATATACAGATGGATGTCCTTTCCCGGATCTTCGGATTCCAGGAACAGCATCTGCGCAACAATCAGGTTTGCAGAAACATCGGAAACCTCTTCCCCAAGAAAAATGATTCTGTCCTTCAGCAGTCTGGAATAGATGTCGTAACTTCTCTCTCCTCTTCCCGTCTGCTCAATAACATATGGAACTAACGGCATGTATTATTCCTCTTCTTTCTTCTCCTCAGCCGGTGCTGCTTCCTCTTCCTTCTTCTCTACCTCAACGGCATTGTCAGCAATCAGATCTGCAGCCTTCTGAACGGCGAGTTCTTTGCGAATGCTCTCCTTCTGCTCGTCATCGATGAGCTTGGAGATATCCTCAACCTTCATGTTGTAGGCTTTCGCCATATTCTCAATTTCCTTATTCACATCCTCATCGGTCACTTCGATCTTCTCGGTCTCCGCGATCTTCTCAAGAACCAGCTCATTTCTGATCTGAATCTCTGCCTGAGGCTTTACCTGCGCGCGCATCTGGTTTACATCCGCGCCGGTATACTTCATGTACTGCTCCAGAGACATTCCCTGTGCCTGCAGTCTTCTCGCAAAATTCTGAACCATCTCATCGGCACGGGTGTCAAGCATTGCCTCCGGGATCTCGATGGTGGCATTGGAAGCCGCCTTAGATACTCCATTGTCCTTTCTGGCCTGCTTTGCTTCTTTTTCCTTGCGCTCTGTGATCTGCTTTTTGAGATCTGCCTTGTACTCATCCAGAGTATCAAACTCGGAGTGATCCTGGGCATATTCATCATTCAGCTCATCCATCTCAGTGCGTACGATCTTCTTGACCGTGCAGGTGAACTCTGCTTCCTTGCCCTTCAGCTCTTCTGCGTGGTAATCCTCCGGGAAGGTAACCTTTACTACTCTGGTCTCTCCGGTCTTTACACCAATGAGCTGATCCTCAAATCCCGGAATAAAGGTATTGGAGCCAAGCTTCAGCGTCTGATCCTTTGCTGTGCCGCCATCAAAAGCAACGCCGTCAACGGTTCCCGCGTAATCCAGGGTAAGGACATCGTCCTTTGCCGCTTCCTGATCATCCTCAAGAGTAACCTCACGGGCATTCTTCTTCTGATCCGCCTCGAGTTCCTTCTCCACTTCCTCATCTGTTACGGAAGTATCAGTCTTCGGAACCTCGACACCCTTGTACTCGCCGAGAACAACATCAGGCTTTACCGCTACCTCTGCGGTGAAGATGAAATCCTTGCCCTTCTCGATCTGCGTAACGTCGATCTTCGGCTGTGATACGATATCAAGGCCACTCTCCTTCGCAGCGTCAGCGTATGCGGAAGGAAGAATTGAGTTTGCCGCGTCTTCATAGAAAACTCCCGGGCCATACATCTTTTCGATCATCTGTCTCGGAACTTTTCCCTTGCGGAATCCGGGAATGCTGATATTCTTTTTCTGTTTCTGATATGCATTCTGCATTGCTTTCTCGAATTCCTCAGCGGATACTTCGACGGTGAGCTTTGCCATGCTCTTCTCCAGGTTTTCTACTTTGACGCTCATTCTTGTCAAATCCTCCTTATATGAATAAAAATTCTCTCGGCATTCATAGCTTATTAAAGCATCAGCCCCGACGGCAAACCTTCCGGTATGCCAAAAAGGCTGAATAATAGCGCATTTCCATGGCTACGCAGCCATTTAGTGAGTATATCATAAACAATTTTAAAACGCAAGAATTGCTTGCAAATCCGCCGGGCGCCGTATTGCCTGCAAATCCGCAGTGTGCCGATACCGCTGCGTTAGGCTCCTGCCGATTCCGTTTCCCTCTGTTATTGCTCATGGACACTAATCCGCTTCAGGCGGATCATATCTGTAGACACGAATCTACTTCAGGCGGACCATATCTGTAGACGCGAATCTACTTCAGGCGGATCATATCAAGCGAATTTTCCTTCACGACAACGTATCTGTGCTTCCCTATGGAAAAAATTTCCTGCGGAGTACCGTTGTAGCTTCCGTTGAATTTTTCCACGCCGTACATATTGAAGACGCAGATCTTTGCTCCATTGTACAGACTGATTTCATCTCCGGTAAATTCAACAGAGCGGTAGGCGAAATTAAATTCCCTGTCCAGCAGCTGCCTGCCGGCGGTATTGTAAACGAGGAGATCAAAATCCCCGGAGTCTGCGGCGTTTACAATCATCCCGATTCTGGTGGCGTCGTGAAAAACGCTCTGTATCTTCTGATCAGTGGAAACCGTTGCCGTCTCTTTGATAGAGCTTTCGCCTCCGTACACAGAGAAGCCATCCGACCGGAACGCGACACAAGTCTGGGAATCCAGATATTCCAGCTGCGGTATGATCACATTGCTGTACTGAAAGTCGGCGATACGGTTGTCCATCTGATTCTGACCGGCACTGCCGAAATTATAGAACCGCACAATGGACTTCTGACCGGAGCTGTCATAGCTCAGATATGACACGGCAATGTTCTGACCGTCGTCGGAGAGTGCTATGTCAAGAGGAAATCCCGGATTGTCCATAGAGGTTTTGATCGTGGCAATCTTCGCGCCCTTTTTATCATAATATTCCACATAGGCATTGCTGCTGTCCTGCATCAGAGCGGCTACAGCCCCGGTTTCACACACTTTGGCGCGGACAATCGGGAGACTGGTTGACATCGTTCCAATTTCCCCGGACGCGTCACAGACCACAATATTTGTCCCGTCCCTGTCATACACGGCCATGATATCGCCGCACATAGCCACTTCCGGATCGTTCATTGAATAACTGACGTCCCACAGGGCTGTCCCGGACCGGCTGATCAGAGAGGCTCCGTCCGTACTGTACCGCAGAATATTGTCTCCTGCGCTGCAGTAAGAGGCGGACATGGTATCTTCCTGCTTTCTGGAATCCACCACCTCATAGCCCCTGTACTTCCAGTAAACAGTACCGAGGATTGCGCCCAGCGCAGACACGACAACCACTGCCACAATGATAATAACTGCAGCAAGTCCGGCAGGAATCCAGATAACATGTTCCTCCTGCCGCGTATTATCGCCGACGCCGCCCGCTTCCTCCGTTTCATCCGATTCTTCGGAAAGTACAGCTTCTTCAGAGAGCCTGCGTGCTTTTTCCTGCTCCGCTATCTTTTTGGTACGGATCCGGATTTTCGGGAAGCGGAAATGAAAAGGGAATCCCCTGCTTACGGGTTCTTCCTCTTCATCAAAGAATGCCTCATCTTCTGAAATTGGCTCATCTTCTGGAAGCTGCTCATCTTCTGAAAACGACATATCTCCTGAAATCGGTTCGTCCTCATCAGCAGATCTGTCTTCTCTGCCAGAGCTTTCTGAGCTTTCGCCCGGGGTTTTCCCCCGTCCGTTCTTCTTCAGAATATCCGACGTTTTCTTCTCCGGATCAGCTGCAGGTTTTTCTGTCTGGTTCTCCGGATGATTCCCCTGATTTTCTCCCGGTCGTTCCGGTGCGCTGTTCTCACGAATGTCTGCATTCTTCTCCACGGATCTGTCTGTGGAATTTTCTTCCGGTTCATCCGGAGTTTTCTCTTTCGGAATGTCCGGAGGTTTCTCCGCCGGCCTGCCTGTGGATTTTTCCTCCGGCTTCTCCGGGATTTTCCCTGCCGGTCCTTCCGGGTTTTTCTCTTCCGGTCGTTCCGGAGTTTTCTTCTCCGAAATGTCAGGTGTCTTCTGCGGGCTTTCTTTCGAAGCCACATCCGCAGAATTGTTGCCCGGTTGTTTCGGGATTTCCCTCTCTTCTCCGGTTGTATTTTTCACTTCTTCACTCATTCACAGCCTTTCAGCCGTTCTCCGGCCAACAATCTCCGGTCTTCCTTTTCTCAAAGCTACGTGCGGGTACTGCCAGGACAATCTTCCTGCGTGCGCCGGTCAGCTCGTCCTCCGCATCAGACCCACGTGCCGGTACTGCCGGGACAATCTTCCTGCGTGCGCCGGTCAGCTCATCCTCCGCATCAAAGCCACGCGCGGATCTGGCTATATAAACCTTCCCCGTCGAGACGGTACTTGTGGAGAAGCTCCACAGCCGGTCCGGACTCGCCGAATACGTCGTTGACGCCGATCCGAAGCACCGGAACCGGTGCCTTCGCCGAAAGTACCTCGCAGACCGCTCCGCCGAGTCCTCCGATTACAGAGTGTTCCTCCACGGTGACAACCCGCCCGGTCTTCTTCGCGGACGCAAGGATAAGTTCTTCATCCAGCGGCTTGATCGTGTGGATGTTGATCACTTCTGCGTCGATGCCATCCGCCGCAAGCTTCTGTGCGGCCTCAAGCGCCGACTGCACTTCCAGTCCTGTCGCAATGATGGTCACATCCTTTCCCTCACGAAGGGTGATGCCTTTTCCGATTTCAAACCGGTAGTCCGGTCTGTCATTGATCACCGGAACCGCCAGACGTCCGAACCGCAGATATACCGGTCCCTTGTACGCATATGCTGCCTCGACGGCCGCCCGTGCCTCGATGTCGTCCGACGGAACGATGACGGTCATCCCCGGGATCACGCGCATCAGCGCGATATCCTCCAGGCACTGGTGGGACGCTCCGTCTTCTCCGACGGAGATTCCCGCGTGCGTCGCGCCGATCTTTACATTCAGGTGGGGATAGCCGATGGAGTTTCTGACCTGCTCGTACGCGCGTCCCGCCGCGAACATGGCAAAGCTGCTTGCGAACGGAACCATTCCCGCAGCGGCAAGTCCCGCCGCAACGGCCATCATGTTGCCCTCGGCAATTCCGCAGTCAATATGGCGCTCCGGGAAAGCCTTCTTAAAAATTCCTGTCTTGGTCGCTCCCGCAAGATCCGCGTCCAGAACCACCAGGTCGTCGTGCTTCTTTCCAAGCTCCACCAGAGCGTTTCCGTAGCTCTCTCGGGTGGCGATTTTCTTTACTTCTGACATAATGCTTCACCTGCTTTCTTCAGTTCTTCCATTGCCTGCGCGTACTCCTCGTCATTCGGTGCCTTGCCGTGCCAGCCGCAGTTGTTCTCCATATAGGAGACACCTTTTCCTTTCACGGTTCTGCAGATGATCGCCGTCGGCATGCCCTTGATCTGTGCTGCCTCGCGGAAAGCAGCGCGGAGCTGATCAAAGTCGTTTCCGTCCGCCACGGAGATGACGTGGAAACGGAAGGACTCAAACTTCCGGTCGAGCGGAAGGGGGGAATTGACCTCCTCCAGGGTCCCGTCGATCTGGAGATTGTTGTAGTCCACAATTACGGTGAGATTGTCCAGCTTCTTGTCGCCCGCGAACATCGCGGCCTCCCAGACCTCACCCTCTTCGCACTCACCATCTCCGAGCAGCGTGTATACATGATAGCTTTCTCCGGACAGCTTCGCGGCGAGCGCCATTCCGCAGGCAACGGAGACACCCTGTCCGAGTGATCCCGTAGACATGTCCACACCGGGAGTGTCGTTCATGTTCGGATGCCCCTGCAGATAGGAGCCCACATGACGGAGGCTGACGAGATCCTCCTTCGGGAAGTAGCCCCTCTCCGCCAGAGCGGAATACAGCCCCGGCGCGCAGTGGCCCTTGGAAAGCACAAAGCGGTCACGATCCGGCTTCTTCGGATCGTGCGGATCAATGTTCTTCAGCTCCTCAAAATACAGATAGGTAAAAATATCCGCCGCTCCGAGAGACCCGCCCGGATGGCCGGATTTCGCGGAATGTACGGCGGTTACGATGTCCTGGCGGACTTCATTTGCAATTTTCTGTAATTCCAGATTTTCCATTTTTACTCCTGTTCCTGTAGAATTGCCTTGGCGCGAAACGCCGTGCAATCCGTAGATTCTACCGTGTACGATACAGTATCATACCTTTTTTTCGTATTTGGTACAGTATCGTACCATTCTTTCCTGTGCGGTACAGTATAGCGCCGTTCTTTCCTGTGCGGTGCAATATCATACCGGTTGTTGCACCGTTGAAAGGGACGCCGCTTATACAGGCGCTAATTTTTAATCGTGCAATATCGTACCGGTTATTACACTGTTGAAAGGGGTACGATTTCAAAGTCTCATCAGAGCTCCGTCCGGCCCTCCAGAGCTCTCAGAAGCGTAACCTCATCGATATATTCCAGGTCGCCCCCGACCGGAACACCGCTTGCGATCCTCGTCGTCCGTATTCCCGTCGGCTTGATCAGCTTGCTGATATACATTGCGGTCGTCTCTCCCTCCAGCGAGGAATTGGTCGCAATGATGACCTCATCGACGTCCCCCTGGAGCCGCTGCATCAGTTCCTTCAGCCGTATGTCCTCCGGACCGATCCCGAGCATCGGAGAAATTGCTCCCTGAAGCACATGGTAAACGCCGGTGTATTTCTGCGTTTTCTCATACGCCGCGAGGTCTCTGGTATTTTCGACCACCATAATCTGCCGGTGGTTGCGGTTCGGATCCGCGCAGATCGGGCAGAGCTCCTGATCGGTCAGATTGCCGCAGATCCTGCAGTAATGTACCTTCTCCTTCGCATTGATGATCGAGCCCGACAGCTCCTTCACCTGGTCCTCCGGCATATTGATGATGTAAAACGCGAGCCTCTGCGCGGACTTCGGCCCGATGCCCGGCAGCCTTCCCAGCTGTTCAATCAGCTTTGAAATATTTTCGCTGTAATACGCCATTAAAAGCCAAGCCCTCCGAGGCCGCCCATGCCTCCGGTGATGCTTCCCATCTGCTCAGCCTGCGCAGTCTCTACCTGACGCAGGGCCTCGTTCGTCGCAGCGACGATCAGATCTTCCAGCATCTCCACGTCCTCGGGATCAACCGCCTCCGGGTCAATCTCAACCTTTGTTACCTCTCTTTTTCCGGTAACCGTTACCTTGACCGCTCCGCCTCCCGCAGCAGACGTAAACTCTCTGGTCTCCATCTCCTTTGCCTGTTCCTCAAGCTTACGCTGCATCCGCTGTGCCTGCTTCATCAGATTATTCATGTTTCCGGGCATTCCGCCCTGAAATCCGCCTCTTTTACTCATAGGAGCCTCCTTCATAATCGTACGGTTCCTCACCGTCGTCATCGTCTTCCTCTTCGATCGGGATACCCTGGATCTCTGCCTCCAGCATCTCCTCAACCGGGATATCCGTCAGTTTCTTTTCACCGCCTTCATCCGGCGCGACGGCCTCAATTTCAACCTCCCTGCCGGTCAGCTCACGAATGACCGCCTTCAGCTCTTCCCTGCGGGACTCGTCATTTACCTGCGTGCGGCTGATATCATCTTCCATGGACAAATACAGCACGTTGCTGCCGCTGGCACTGTCATATTTGGGAACCGCCTTTTCCAGGTAGGCATGCAGAGGTTCCCGGGTCATTCCCGCGATTTTTTTCCATTCCGCCCGGATCCTTTTCAGATCTTCCGGCGCGGCCTTGACAGCGGCAGGTTTTTCCGGATGTTCCGGGTTTGTCCCTCTCCCAGGCATATTTGCCGCTTCCCCGGCGGAACCGGCGGGAGCTGCCTGTACAAATGTCCCGCTTTCCATTTTCTTCTCCAGCTGACGAATCCGGTCCAGCACACCGGACAGATCCGTATCCATCTGCGGCCTGCAGAGCCGGATCAGAGCAGTTTCCGTCAGGATCTGCTTCTGTGCGGCAAAACGAAGCTGATTGCTCAGGTCTGACAATATACGAATGTACCGCATCAGACCGTTGCTGTCAATCATTGTGCTTTCCTCTTTCAGCTGCCTGAGATTCTCCGCTGAAACATCAAGAACATCCTCCAGATCATCGGAATTCTGCACCAGCATCAGGTTTCGCAGATACCATGTGAAGTCTGTCACCAGCTGCCCCATCTCCTTGCCGTTGCGGACCATCTCATTGAGAATCCGGATGGCTCCCGAGGCGTCCCCGTCAATAACCCTTCGCAGAAGCCTGCTGAATACCTCTGTGTCGACCGTCCCCAGCACATCGAGAACTTTTTCGTAGGTAAGCTTTTCCCCGAGATAAAAAGCGATGCACTGATCCAGCAGACTCAGGGCGTCCCGCATAGAGCCGTCGGCAGCTTTCGCCACATAGCGGATGGCTTTTTCCTCCGCCTCTACACCCTCCTTTTGCAGAAGCTCCTGCAGTCTGGACGCAATCGTGTCGATCGTAATCCGGTGGAAATTATACCTCTGACACCTGGAAAGAATGGTAACCGGGATCTTGTTGACCTCTGTCGTAGCAAGAATAAAAATCACATATTCCGGCGGCTCCTCCAGCGTCTTCAGCAGAGCGTTAAAGGCACCGGTGGAAAGCATGTGCACCTCGTCTATGATATAAACCTTGTATCTGCCCCTTGTTGGCCGGTACTGAACCTCCTCACGGATTTCCCGGATGTTATCCACGCCGTTATTGGAGGCCGCATCGATCTCAATCACATTGCCCGAGGTTCCGTTCAGAATCTCTCTGCAGGTTTCGCACGCATTGCACGGACTTCCGTCCTCCCGCGGGGATTCGCAGTTTACCGCCCTCGCGAGAATTTTTGCGACGGTTGTCTTACCGGTACCACGGGTTCCGCAGAACAGGTAGGCATGACCAATTCTCCCTGCCTTCAGCTGGTTCTTTAATGTCGTGACGATATGATCCTGACCCTTTACCTCATCGAAGGTAGTCGGCCGGAACTTTCGATACAGAGCAGTATAGCTCATTCAAATACTCCTTAAATACCTGTTGCACACTTCGGTCGAAACGATAAATTGCTCCCGTCGGAGCGGCATCTCTGCCGGCCCGCCAGCGGGAGCATTTTCCTTTTCTATTCTCTGTGATAGTCGGACATCCGTCTCCGAAAAAGATTCCGATTCGCTTCGCGCCGCTGATTTCCGGATTGCCGCGCATCAGTCTCCGAAGGAGATTCCGATCCGCTTCGCGTCGCTGATTTCCTGGCATGCCGGATCAACCGTCTTAAGCTTGCCTGCGACATCTTCAAGCGGTATCTTCTTGATCTTACCGTTGACAAGCGCAACCATATAACCGTACTGTCTTTCAAGGATCAGCTTGGCTGCCTCGGATCCGATTCTTGTGGAAAGAATTCGGTCGTACGCGCAGGGGCTTCCTCCTCTCTGCATATGGCCGGGAACCGTCACCCGGATTTCCATGCCGGTCTCCTTGAAGATATCATCAGCGATCTTATAAGAAATCGACGGGAACTGTTTCGCGATCTCCGCCATTTTCTTCTTGGCTTCCTTCTTTGGAAGAGCGGCGATCTCTTTTGGAATTGCTCCTTCGGCAACCGCAAGAATGGTAAATCCGCTTCCGCGCATCTTCCGCTTGTTGATTGCATCGATGATCTTGCTGATGTCATAAGGGATTTCCGGGATCAGAATCACATCCGCGCCGCTGGCAATTCCTGCGTAAAGAGTCAGCCAACCTACCTTATGCCCCATCACTTCTACAATGAAAACCCTGTTGTGAGAGGATGCCGTCGTATGAATGCAGTCAATCGCGTTTGTCGCGATGTCCACCGCACTGTAAAAGCCGAAGGTCATATCCGTTCCGTAGATGTCGTTATCAATCGTCTTCGGAAGATGAATGATGTTCAAGCCTTCTTCACGGAGAAGATTTGCTGTCTTCTGGGTTCCATTTCCTCCGAGAATCACCAGGCAGTCGAGGCGGAGCTTATAATAGTTCTGCTTCATGGCTTCCACCTTGTCGAGGCCATTCTCATCCGGCTCTCTCATCAGTTTAAATGGCTGACGGGATGTGCCGAGAATTGTACCGCCTCGGGTAAGGATACCAGAAAAATCGTGATCCGTCAGCATCCGGTAATCGCCGTAGATGAGACCCTTGTATCCATTCATAAAACCATAGACTTCAAGCTCATCCAGATTATTCGCAAGGCCCTTAACTACGCCCCGCATAGTAGCATTCAGAGCCTGACAGTCGCCTCCGCTTGTCAACATACCAATTCTCATCATACTTTTGTCCTTTCCTGAGTGCAATCGACTCGCGTCATGCCTCACCATTTTGCTTCCCTTATTATAAAATAAATCCCTTTCTCACACAAGAATAGTTTCTGTTTGTCCGCAACCGGCAAAGCTGCGTGTTGGACTGCAACTGGCAAAGCCCCGTTGACTTTTGAACGCAAAGACGTTATACTTCACCTTATCCGCGCAACCGGGGAAGCAGCGGCTCCCTGTACCTGCAATCCGCTATAGCAGGGGTGATGCTGAACAGAGGCCTTAGTCCTTTCGTGGCTGCCTTCTGTAAGTGACGATGACGTCCGGGTCTTACGCAACGGAAATCTGTGAACCGTGTCAGGGCAGGAATGCAGCAGCACTAAGCAGAACCTTTCGTGTGACGTAGGGTCGCCTGGGCCGAGTTAACTGCAGAAGTAACGCATGTGGGGGACGGATCGACGGGATGCGCGCGGTATTTTTATTTTTCCGGCATCTGATTCCGGTCGCCAAATTTTCTCCCTCTTTAGATCTGCTTTTTGTCCCGCAGCTGATATCTGTCGCGTATGTAGTCCCGAACGTCCAGCAGAGATGACATTTTCTGAAGATACATGCCGTCGACCGCAGCAGTATTTTTCTGCAGGTCCGGTACCATGATCACCGGTGTTCCCGCTGCAAAACCGGCCTTCACCCCATTGACAGAATCCTCCAGAACCAGTGTTTCCTCCGGTTTCATTCCGAGCTTCTGACATGAAAGCTGGTAAATGAATGGATCCGGCTTCGCGGCTCTGACCATGTCACCGCAGATCACGGAACAAAAAACGTTCGGTGTCCGGGTGACCGCCAGGTTCAGGTACGTATGCCCGCTGCTGGATCCGGTGGCAAGCACCATCGGAATTTTTTCATTCGAGAGGAATTGAAGCAATTCAAAGAGACCTCTCTGAACCGGAATTCCCTCGGTCAGCTTTTTTCGTGTCACAATGGCCTTGTATTTTTTCTCAAACTTCTCATACGGAAAATCCATGCCGAATTTTCCATGAAAATACTCGACCCGCAGTGCCCGGTTCATGCCCATTGTGTGAAAAATCTCATCTCCGAGCGGCTGTCCGGCGAATTCCGGTCCGACAATGTCCCACGCTTCCCGGATCATCTGCTCCGTCCGATACATAAGACCATCCATGTCAAAAATAACGGCATGCGGCCACGGCCTTCTCTGTATGATTTTTGATTCGATCTCCCTCCAGCTCAACGGATTCTCATCCTCCCCGCCCTGAAAACTACATGCCCTGACGATTGTCAAAGATCTCCAGTGTCCTGCAGATCTCGTTCTCGTAATCTCCGGTCACTTCCTCCATATGCCCCGCGTGCATAAGGTTGGTCTCCGCCCCGCAGCTGCCGTCATCATTCCGGAATTCCCAGATATGATAGGACAAACCCCGATCGATGAAATCAATACTGCCTACACCATCATCCTCCGCATAGGTAAACGGATATTCCTTTTCCTTTAAAAGCTTCTGAATCTTCTCCAGTCTCATGACAATCTGTTATTCTCCCGTCGCGCTGTCATTTACGTATCATCTGTATTTCCGGTCACACTGCCGTTTCATGCTGAAATGCCATCTGTTTTCCAGTCACACTACCGTATCATGCTGAAATACCATCTGTTTCTTCAGCTCTCTCGCACTGTCCTCCCCGTTCAGGATACGCACGAGCTCAAAAGCAAAATCAAAGGCAGCCCCGGGACCGTGACCGGTGGTGACATTATCGTCCGTAACAACCGGCACATCCTGATATTCTGCTCCGGTCAGAGTGTCTTCCATCCCGGGATATACCGTAGCCTTTCTGCTTTCCAGAAATCCCATCTTTCCGAAGATCGACGGTGCTGCGCAGATCGCCGCGATATGACTGCCGGAGATATACGCGCTGTTCAGTATTTGCGCAAGTTCATGGTTTTCCGCAAGGTTCTTTGTACCTTCGCCTCCGCCGGGGAGAACGTACAGATCACCATCCTCGCACTTTACCTCCTGAATCAGACGGTCCGCCTCAAGATAGATTTTGTGAGAACCTCTGATCCATTTTCTGCCCATGACAGAGACCGTAATCACTTCATTTCCTGCTCTTCTGAGAACATCAACCGGTGTCATGGCCTCGACCTCCTCGAGACCGTCCGCAAGAAATACATATACCTTAGCCATAGTCTTATCCTTTCTGAGTCATTCTTTCTGAGTTATTATTTCTGAATTATTCTTTATTATTCTTTCTAAATCTTTCCCGTATTCTGACGCCCGTACGCGGAGCACGTTCGCTCGTCGATCTGCGTCCTCCCACACACAATCCCGGAGCACATTTGTTTATTGATATCATGTCCTGCCGCACTGTATCCCGGAAACCACAATAATTTTTTATGGTGCGAACCGGACATTGTGCACTCCTGCGTGCGAGACTTCAGATTGGGTCATAATTTTCCTGCCTTGTCAATGCAGGCCAGCGTAGCTTCTATTACCGCACTTCGAAATCCCTTCTCTTCCAGCACACGAACCGCCTCGATCGTCGTCCCACCCGGAGAGCACACCATATCCTTAAGCTCACCCGGATGCTTTCCGGTTTCAAGAACCATCTTCGCACTTCCAAGCAGCGTCTGCGCCGCGAACTCATATGCCTGCTTCCTCGGCATTCCATCGTGTACAGCAGCATCCGCCAGTGCTTCTATAAAGAGGAACGCATAGGCCGGAGAACTTCCGCTCACCCCTGTAACGACATCCATCATATTTTCCTTCACAATCTCACAGCGCCCGAAGCTTTCGAAAATCTCCCGCACAACCTTGAGATCCTCATCGGTCACAGAACCATCGGGACAGAGCGCTGTCATGCCCTCGCCTACGAGAGCAGGCGTGTTCGGCATGGTTCTCACAATTTTGATCGGTCTTCCGAAAGTCTCCCTCAGCCATTGCAGCGTCTTGCCCGGCGCAAGCGTTACCACAATTGTATCTTCACGCACATGATCCGCAATCTCACGGACCACCTCCTCCATGTATACAGGCTTCACCGCAAGAACAAGGACGTCTGAAAATTCCGCGACCTCGATATTGTTCTGCGTCGTGGCAATGGAAAACTGTTTTTCCGCTTTTTCTACCGTTTCTCTGCTCTTTGCCGATGCCATGATATTCCCGGCATTTACAAGCTTCTTCTTCAGAATTCCTCCGATCATCGCGCCTGCCATATTTCCGCAGCCGATAAATCCGATTTTAATATCCATCCTGATACCTCTTTTCTGTCGCAATTCCGACTTTCTTGTATCCGACCGTTTCAATAGTGATTCAGCAGAATCTCTGCTGCCCGAACCGGTGTTTCTTCATCTCAGACGCCCTCTCCGTCAAATGAAGGAATGAAGCTCTCCTCCGCAGTACCGCCCTCCTGAATAAACGCATTCTCAACGCCAAGCTCCAGCGCATAATCAATAAGCGCGTCGTATTCTCTCCGTGTTACCTTCCTGCTGATCTCCGGATACCTGTTCCGAATCCTCTCAAAAGGCGTGTACTGATTCATCAGGCTGAGCCATACCCTGTCTCCATAGTTTGTCCAGACATATTCTACCACCTTCTTTGAGTTTCGGACATGTCCGGGAAGCAGAAGATTTCTTACGATGATCCCCCTTTTCATCAGACCATCCTCGGAAAAAACAGATTCCGGACACTGTCTGTACATCTCCGCCAGTGATCGGGCCGCCCATTCCGGATAATCTTCCGCTCCGGAATACTTCTTTGCCAGATCGGCCTCCATATATTTAAAATCTGTCAGATAGATGTCGATGATACCATCCAGAAGCCGCAAAGTCTCGGGATCTTCATATCCTCCGCAGTTGCACACAAACGGAATCTTAAGTCCCATTTTCCGTGCCCTATCTGCCGCAAGGACAATCTGCGGCACATACTGCGTCGGTGTCACCAGGTTGATATTATTGGCCTTCTTGTCCTGGAGCTCCAGAAAGATTTCGGCCAGCCTGTCGACCGTGATTTTCTTCCCTGTCCTCGCGTGCGCAATCTCATAATTCTGACAATAGACACACTTCAAAGAGCATCCGGAGAAAAAAACTGTCCCCGATCCATTTGCGGTTCCGTTCTCCCTGCTCCCGGAGATACAGGGCTCCTCCCAAAAATGCAGTGCGGCTCTTGTCACATACAAATCGGCGGACACACCGCAGACTCCAGTCTTTCCGTTCTCCCGATCCGCTCCGCATCGTCTCGGACAGATCCGGCACGACTTCATGTATTGTGAAAGAAACGCCGATTCCTCATTGATTTTTTTCTGATCATGCATATGTAAATACACTTATATCCCTAACACTCAAATAAACTGATGTCTCTATTTTAAAGATAAAACACGCTGCGCGAGTTTTATCTCGCTATCGCGACGCTCGCCGCACACGAATACTACGCATTCAGCTGCGGCTCACTGTTCGCGTAAATGAAATCCTGCAGGTTTTTATGTAATCCTGCAGGCATCGAATTTTTTTAAGACACCTTTACTCCAGAGAATCCGGCCCGAAGCTTTCCGGAAGTAATTCGCCAAGTGAAAAACAACGCATTCCCTTTTCCGTATCCTCGAGTATGATCTTAAACTCCGGCCTGCAGAACTCTCTCATTACCTGGCGACAGATACCGCATGGCGGACAGTAATGAAAGGATTCCGCGGAGTCTTCTCCTCCTGTGATTGCAATCGCAACAAACTCCATCTCTCCTTCGGATATTGCCCTCGCAAAAGCAGCCCGTTCCGCACAGATCCCTGCCCCAAAGGAAGCATTTTCAATATTGCAGCCACGATATATACGTCCGCTTTTCCCTAGAAGCGCCGCTCCTACCCGGAACTTTGAGTATGGAGCATACGCGTTTCCCCGGGCAAGATAAGCTTCCCTGATCAGATTCTGTTCACCTGTCATTTCTTCTCCTCCGTCTGCGGTTAGTGTAACAATATTCTACACAGTATAGGATCCGATATGGACATTTCCAACGAGATAAAACACGCTGTGCGAGTTTTATCTCGTTATCGCGACGCTCGCCGCACACGAATACTTCGCATTCGGCTGCGGCTCACTGTTCGCGTAAATCAGAATCCCTGCTTCCTTGCTACTGCGTACTCATCTCCATTTCGATAGTAAGGGCATTCCGCATGTTCATCCTGCAACAGTCTTGAGAAATCATCCTCGTCCATATTGATATCGCACAGGTACTCCCCAAAGTCTTCATCATAGATAAGATACGCACACGTATCACAGCTTCCCTTCCATCCCATTCTTCTGCTCCTCTGATCAGATCATTGTGAAACTGCCCGGCTATATGGAGACCGGGCATAAAACGAGATAAAACACGCTGCGCGAGTTTTATCTCGCTATCGCGACGCTCGCCGCACACGAATACTTCGCATTCGGCTGCGGCTCACTGTTCGCGTAAATCAAAGACCGGCTCCATTTGTCCGAATCACATCGCTGTACCAATATGCCGAATCCTTCTTTATCCGCTCCTGCGTATTATAATTCACATAAACAAGTCCAAACCGTTCTGAGTAACCTTGGGCCCATTCAAAATTATCCATCAGTGACCACAGAAAATATCCCCGCAGATCGATCTCATCCGCCGCTCGTTTCAATTCATGCAGATAACGCGTCAGAAAATCTATACGGTTCGGATCATGCACTCTGCCGTCGACTGAAACCACGTCATGACACGACATGCCATTTTCGGTGATGTATATGGGTTTCTGGTATCTCTCATAAAGGAACTTCGGTCCCCAGTACAGACATTCCGGTGTGACCGGCCAGTTTGACGCTGTTCTTGGATACCCGGGGATTCTTTCCACCTCCTCCGGCTTTCCATCGGCTCCCCTACGAAAAGCCCTGCCGTTATAGATATTCTGTCCATAGACGTCGATCGGCTCGGAAATCAGCCTCAAATCTGCGTCTGTAATCCGTGGCAAATATTTCTCATATCTTATGAGACCTTCTTCCGGATAGTGTCCCAGCAGAACAGGGTCTGACCACCATGTCACGTTCCAGGTCCAGTTGGAATCATCATCCTGCAGGGAAAAATATTTTTCTCTTGCTGCCTCAATATCTTCAGTTTTTTCACTCGCCGGATAAATGACTCCGCTTGTCGGCGCATATCCGATAATCAGCGGCTGTTTTGCGTACTGTCGCAGCGCCTGAACCGCGCGTCCATGAGCACGAAGCGCATTATGAGCCATCTCAAAGGTATCGCGCAGCGGACATTTCAGTCCCGGCGCGTGAACTCCATTCAGGTATCCCAGTCCCACAAAGCACTGAGGCTCGTTCAAGGTGAAGAAATGTGTCACTCTGTCGCTGAACCTTTCCGCGATCAGCCGCGCGTAATTTCCAAACCATTCCGCGATGTCCCGGTTCAGCCAGCCGCCCTTTTTATACAGCTCATAGGGCAGTTCCCAATGGAATAAAGTAACATATGGTTCAATGCCATTTCTCAGGAGTTCATCAATCAGATCGCTGTAAAACCGGATGCCCTCCTCATTTACCCGCCCGGTTCCCTCGGGCAGCACACGGGACCAGTCGATCGAAAAACGATATGCCTTCAACCCGATCTCTTTCATGATCTTCACATCCTCGCGAAAGCGATGATAATGATCACAGGCCGTGTCACCCGTGTGGCCATCGAATATTCTTCCCGGTTCCTTCGTAAATACATCCCATACATTCATTCCTTTTCCAGTACCACCGGCGGCGCCTTCAATCTGATACGCACTGGTCGCAGCTCCCCAAACAAAATCCCTCGAAAATCCCATATCTGACTCCTAATATCTGAAATATCATTGATCCATATCCGACATGCATAAGTTCCTGCATCACTTCGCTGGTCTGCAGTTTATACTGTGTACGGCGTAAGCACAATATACCGCATGGATATTCACCCGGCCATAAACTTTATGCCTTCTGATACAAAATTATACATGATTCTGTGCGAAATGTACAAGTATCCACAGCTTATACCATATGTGTGCTCCCGCTTGTGAGGCATGACGATTTACCTTCCCTGTCCGAAACACATACCCCCACATACGGCAAAAAAGCCCGTAAATATTACATTTACGGGCTCTACCAAGCTCCCCCTGGTGGACTCGAACCGCCGACATCATGATTAACAGTCATGCGCTCTACCGACTGAGCTAAGGAGGAATATTTCATTTCCTTAAATTATGAGAAGGTACATA
>NZ_JBQKIK010000035.1:0-27826 GCF_052117805.1 Bilifractor sp. LCP21S3_F8
TAATCCGCCCGCCGGCCATACCGGGCTCTGCTCCGTGACAACTGGGCTGATCTGCCGTTAATGGTGGGCTAATTAGCCGTGAAGAGCGGACTAATCACGCGAAATATACAGCGTCCATCAGACAGTAAATTCCGATATACGGAAATAATGATACATAAGCCGCAGATGTTCTTTTAATTCATGGATGGAAGCCATGTCAAGGTTCGAGGATGGTTCGTCCAGCAGATCAAAAAAGCAAAAATCCGAGGCGTTGTGCCTCGGACTTTGTCTACAGTCTGAGCCCATTCTGAAAAGAATAGGCTTTTTCTATTTTTCCATTACTTATTTACAGATTGTAATTGCTATTTTTGTAATCCAGTAAGAACTGATTTCAATTGCAATGACTCCTACGATCAAAAACGGAACAATCATATGAAGAAATATCGGAAGCACTGCTGTTCCCGCCTGTACAAAAACACAGAAAAAGGTAATCAGTATCACCATGCTGACTGCAACGATCAAAGTGGAAATCAGATATTCACCCATTCCTTTTTTTATCCCACATATATGAGCCACTTTGTCTCCCACTTCTTTTATGGGAACATAGGTACCAATTAGATAGCCAACTCCCATACTCAAGACAAAGCTTTGTGCGAAGGCAAGCAGCGAAAACTGTCCGTTTATTACCTGACCTGTGACGCCAAGTACAACTCCCATTACAATATTGATCAACAGATTTACTGTTGTTTTTATATCCTTCATTTTTACAGTACCGGATGCGGAATGGTTTCTACGTCAAAGTCCGCATTTCGTCCTTCTTTTATGTATGGGAATAAAGAAACAGTTGCTTTGATTCTTACCTGATTGGTACCAGGATTTCCCCATAATACTTCTACTTTTTTCCCTTCTACTGCATAATCCTGGTCAATGGTACAGATAGAGATCATCTCTCTTGTCTTTGGAGAAAGCATACGTCCGGAAGATGCTCCAATCATCTTCTCGCCATCATATACTGCATCGATATGCATACCGCCATTATTACGAACATGGTCATAGTCCATCACCATGTCGATGGTATCATACTGTTTTTCAGGATCCATGGAACCTGCAACAACTTCCAGAACAGAGCTCTTATCAAAAATCAGATGAACGCAGGTATTATGGTGCTGTTCCATCTCTTTTTCCAGTGCAGCTTTCGCCATAAATTCATGATTTTTAAAACGAATCAGGTTCTCCCAGCCCAGATCAATCGGGCTTCTGTAGATCAGTTCAGAGTCTCTTGGAATACTTCCTGAGATTACAGGCTGCGGAATAAACGGAGAAGCAAAGTGTTCGCATAACTGAGGAATACTTCCTTCACAATGTGCATTTACATATGCATAACGACCAAGCTTCTGAATGCCGTATTTTTCACCAACCTCAAGAATTGCCTGGTAGATTTCCTGTGCATGTTCGATGTTGCCATGAACTTCATACCCCAAAGTACCTGCCATGCTGGTTCTCAGGATAAACACATCATGTCCTTTGATTTTTGCATCCTCGGTGTACATAAATTTCAACCCGTGAAGATCCTGCTTACATACTTCTTCTACAATCTGAAGAGATTTCGGACCGCATAACTGGAAGAAGAAACGTTTATACTGAGTATCTTCACTGGTAAAACTATATTTTCCGCCCATCTGCTGATTAAATACTGCCGGATCCGGAAGATTTGCAAATATGAAATCTTCTTCACTTCTTCTGATCATAATACCATCACAGATAATCTTGCCATCTTCACCACAAATCACGGTATGACGAGCTTTATTTACCGGAAACTGTCTGAATGTATTGATGGAAATATACTCCATCAGGTTTAATACATCTTTTCCCTTAACATCGTAGAACATGAATGGGTTCAGACCAGCGTGAATGTAGCAGCCGTCATACCAACTGAGCTCTTCTTTTTCCCAGCGATCATACGAAAACGGATGAAGCGGCCAGCGGCCGTCATCCATCGGATGCCATACTCCTTCCGGTGCTACCAACACCTGATTTGCAGGAACATCATTCGGAATGTATGGTGCAAAGCATAACTGTGCTTCCATATTTGTCATAATAAAAACCCTCCTTATAACTCATTGTTATTCTGATATAACAATACGAAAAATAAGAAGGGCTTTGTTCGTTTTTTTATCCAAATTATGACAAACGAATTGAATTTTTATACAATACATTGCTTTTCATACTTATTACTCCATGTTATTTTGCCATACGATTCATCCTGAATGACAGTTGAAGATTGAAACATATATTTTCATCATCCAGATTAATCTGTGCAATATCCTCTGCCTTTTTCAGACGATAATATAAAGTGTTTTTATGCATATGCATAATATCTGCTGCCTTTTGAATATTTCTTCCTGCTTCGAGATATGCTTCTACGCTTTCACACAGAAAAGAACCATTCATGCGGTCGTATTCCTGGAGAGCCCTAATTGATGGATCAAGAAATTCTTTCAAGTCATATTCATGGGAAGCCAACTCCATAAAATGATACAGCACGATTTCATCGTAATAGGTTACCGGTCTTTCGATTCCCAGTTTCATATATACATTCTGAATTGCCTGCATTTCCTTAAAAGCATGCTTAATATCCATAATATCATGAAACAGTCTACTTACACCTATCCGCATCTCATAATTAGAAAAAGCATTTTTAATCTGGTCAATCAGATCCTTCCTGAAATGTTTCTTATCCAGAATGATCAAAAGACTTCCATCATAAATAATACATAAGCTGCTTGGTAAGATCGTCATCATCTTTTGACGGATATAAAACAATGACAGAGAATTTTCTCTTTTGCCCGAAAACTTAATGCCAAGTAGAATCATATCCTGCGGGATCTTCAGTTTCAATACATTACATCTTTCACGGATAGAACCCTCACTGTCCGTCTCTTCGATAATATCCTTCAGCAAATTAAAATATGGAATCGTCTGCATTGCTGTTCGCTCCCGGTACAACAATTCAAAAAGAATTGTTTTGCTGATCATTACCAGAAGATCTTTGTCTTCCTCTTTTATTTTATGTAGTTCCACAACTGTGCTTATTCCAACCGCACTGTCCTTATCTCGAATTCTACACCCCATTACACGATATGGGCTATATGGAAACTTTGCAATCACCGGATCATCATATGAAAGTATCCGTTCAATAGCACCTCCCTGTTCAGCTAAATGTAGCTTCTCAGCATCAAGATAATCATCAGGAATCAGATTTTTCCAAACACTTACTGCTTCCATCGAACTGCTTTTGGCCAATATCTTGCCACTTATATCATAGATAAACAGCGGATTCCCTAATACCTCTTCACCGATATCTGTAATGCTCTGAATTCCCTTATGTTCTATTAACGCATTTAATACTTTGTCTTTCTTCTGTGATATATCCATTACTAAAACTTCCCATAGCAAAAGTTGGCTTCGCGCTCCCGATTTTCTTCTCCCGATTTCGTATATTTCTTAACCGTCTCCAGATCATTATGTCCGAGTGCGTCCGCCACCAGATTGATGTCCTGTGTGTTTCGATACAAATTTGTCGCGTATGTCGAACGCATGGAATGTGCGTGTATACGTTCACCGCCGACCGGCACGGCATATTTTTTACAATGCGTTCAACAGAGCGTACGGTTAAGCGGGTGCGGTATCCCGCAGCTGGGTCTTTTGTGCAAATACTAAACGTCTCCCTTGTAATTTTGCGCCACTTTCCACATCTGATAGTACCTCACATACCTCAGAATCGTCCAGTGCTAGAACTTCTTTGCTTTTCTCAAGTTTTGGACTGTCTGCAAGGGCAGCAGGATTGGATGGTAAATCGTAGTATTTCTGCAGGTAGCGGTAAAACTGTCGCAAAATCGTCAATTTCTTCGACTGAGCGCTTGCGGCGTTTGTATGATACCTTTTGGTTACTTTTTGAGGATGTCGCTGATTATAAGCTACATCCGAATCTGAACGATAAGATGCTGAAAAAGCGAGATAGTTATCAATGGTTTCTTTCGGGAATCCGGATTCTTGACTTTGATATCCATGCTGCTTTACATTTTGGTGATATTCTTGCAGATATGAAACAGGGTAAAATTTTGCAAGAAAATTCAGATAGAGATAAAATGATTGCGGCACATGCTCGATCTCTTGGTTATACTTTGGTGACAAACAATACAAAGGACTTTATTCATATCAAAAACCTTTGTCTTGAGGATTGGCGCACACCGGGTGATCTTCAGGGATCAAAGTAAAAGAAAAACGGATTCCCAAACTTCAAGTCTGCTAAGCACAGCCGTAAGGCATACACTACAAACAATCAGAAAAGTACCGTTGCTATCCTGGAAGGTAAATATATCAAACTCCCTAAAATCGGCAAAGTAAAAGCGGTGATCCATCGTATTCCTGACAGCAGTTGGATGATCAAGTCTGCTACTGTATCACAAGAATCGGATGGTAAGTATTATATATCGATCCTCTTTGAATATGAAAGGATTAACCATCCGAATAGATTAAACGCAGAATCAATCCTGCATAGGCAAATGTTGAAAATCTTCCGGAATATCTCCTTTTTCCGAAAACGTCATAAACAGGTTACCATCCACATAAAGCTCATAACCATCAGAAGTTTTTTTGATGTATGCATTGTCTTCAGTAATAATCAGACCATCGGTCGGCTGTTCCTGTTGTCTGATGATCTCCATTTGGATGGTATCAGGCTCTAAAACAAAAATGAAGGAGCAGAAGGTAAGTAAACAGAACAATGCACATAAAAGCATTTTTTTATGTCCGTCTACTTTTTGATCATCATCCATAAGATGATGAATCCTGCAGGCATTGATAGAGCGTTCTCTGGAGCTGAACTTACGAGAAGCGGACGGAAAGCCCGATACCGGCTTTTTATGCATCAGTTTCTCTGTATCCAGAAGCAGACAGGCATAATGGAGTTTTTCGTCATATGTACAGTTTTCCGTGGCTTCCTCGTCTGCCAGATATTCCATAAGAAGATCCGAGTTCTTTTTCAATAGCGGGATTATGGGATTCCACCATTCAATGATACCCAGGCTCAATACAGCAATGGCTCCGGAACGTATACGGATAGTGCAAAGTCCAGAACAGATGATACCGGGTCCGGTACAACGACAGGCGGAGCAGATCCGGCTGATTACACCACCTTCGTTGATTAAGTGGAGTGCCACAATCTGATTCCGGGACAGCAGTATATTCTGGAAGCAAAGCTATGGGCAAAGCAGACCCTTCGCACAGATCAGTCTGATAACTCAGAGCGTTCTGAGGATTCTGATAACCCGTCAAGACCAGTGATTGGAAATTATCTGGATGAAAACGGATCTGTCAGATACGGACTGGTGACTGGCAGGGCGGTATTTACTGCCTCCGAAGCATCTGAAACGCAGAATGTAACGATCCGGTTTGACAGCAATTATGCTCCGGGGTCTATGATTGTAGCATTTGAAGATCTGAAAGTTGCGAACGGGGGAAATGAAAATACGGTTGCGACACACAGTGACATCAATGACGAGAAACAGAGTATCATGACACAGTTCTTCACGCATCTCCATGCAGGAGGGAGGGGTGTGTATCTGTTTTATATCATAGCTGCAACTTTTGCAGGGACAGCTGGGATTCTGATTTTGCGCAGAAGAACCGGAAAATGCACGCATCTGTAAAACCGTGGAGTATAGCAGAAAAGGGAGCCTCATATGAGACTCCCCTTTGCCTGTAGCAAATCCATTTATTTTTGAATTGTATTGCTATATATTTCCATTTGCCTGCAGAGGCTACGAATCCAATCTATCCGAATTATCCTGGAAAGCCATTCACCCGGTATCTGATTTTCGGCATAGTATAGGCCTGCCAACCCTCCTGCTACAGCAGCGGTGGTATCTGTGTCGTTTCCGAGATTAACAGCTTTCAGTACACATTCGCGGTAGCTGGTTGTTGTTATAAGACACCAGAATGCAGCGGTTATTGTATGAACCACATATCCGGAGCTGAAAATGGTTGATACATCAGCATCTGCCAGGGATTGAAGATTCCGGAGTCTGTTGTAGTAGTAAAGTTCCTTAGAAGGAATATTATCCTGGCTGAAGTAGAAGCTAAAAGCTTTATGGACACCGGTTTGCAGAAGATCCATAAGAGGAAGGCTGGCTTCTGTTTTACTTAGTTTATTGTTCAGAATCTCCCGGACACAGAAGTAATAAATACCACAGGCAACCATGGAGCGAATATGTGCATGCGTGAGGGCTGATACCTGATGGATCCAACCTACTGTCTCTTCATCTGAGAGATTTGAAGCTGCCTGCTTTTCCCAGAGGTAAATGCAGACAGGAAGGATGCGCATAAGCGAACCGTTGCCATTGGAGTTCTCACCGGTGCTTCCGCAGGACTGTACATCTTTTCCTTCTTTGAAGCGTGCAATGGCGGTGGAGCAGGAAGTTCCCATATCAAAAGCTTCGCCCTGTGGCGTGTATTCTCCGTGATCAATCCAGGCAGCAAACCGTCTCATGATATCATTCAAGTCTATAAGCGGTTCAGATCCTGAAAAGAAATCAGTATCTTCTTCACTTTCAGTACTTTTTTCGTTTTCTGATTTTTTTAATTCTACAAGACTGGCAAGTTCTGCAAGGGCCATGCTGCTGTCATCTGACCAGCTTCCGGCAGGAACGTCGTAGGTTCCAAATCCCGTCATATCCCTGACAGGGTTGATCTTCAATTCTTCTCTGGATTTAAATTCTACCGGCACACCAAGTGCATCACCGGTGACAAGACCAAGTATGCCATTCTCCCAATATCCCATATATATTACCTTTTCTGTCAGAAAAACATATTGCAATTTCGAAAAGTCAGAATCACCGACTGATTCGATACTTGTGACGAATATTTTACTTGTGTGGTTGGAGTTGATCATATGCCATTGCTATTAAATGGATTATTATAATAGTAATTCTATACACTATGGTTAATACAGTGTTCTTTTTGATATGTGGTTGGTGATACACCATAGTACTTTTTGAAAACAGAAATAAAATGCTTTGTAGATACGAATCCTAGTTTCTCTCCGATTTCATATATTTTTGTTTCAGGGAAATCTTTTAAGTAAGCTGCGGCGTGTTCCATTCGGATTTGCATAAGGTACTTGCTATATGAGATTCCTAATTTCTTATGAAAAAGATTACTTAAATAGCTACTGTTTACGTTACAGTAATCAGCCACTTCGGACAATGAGATGCTTTCACAAAAATGTTTGGTAATATACTCTTTTGCCATTTTTATGACGGGCATCGTATCCTGTGTAATCGCCTGTTCTTTCCCCATGAGGGAAAAAACAGATATATATATATCATGGAAAAAGTCATCATCAGAAATAGATCCACTGCAAGCAATACAGAAATGTGTCAGCTCTTTCCATGCAGATGTCAAGAGTTCGTCCTCAATAAGAAAACGATCGGTAATACTCTGAATCATATAGCATCCAATTTCCCAAAGTGTGGAGGAATTCTTGTGGGGAACCAGATTGCATAACTGATCTATATCTATCCGTAGAGTGGTATCGTTTGAATCGGCAAAGTCAGAAAGAATCCTCTTATTTCTTTTTTCAAATTCAATAAGTTGTTGCTGATATTTATCTAATAAGGTGTAGGAATACAAGTCGTTCGAAGCAAAGAGTGGTAATGAACGCAAATTAGCAATACTTGAAAGGGAAAAGGATAAATCCATACTGTCATCGACAATGCGTCCAGCAAATAAATTTGTGTCCTTTGCAAAGTTGAAAGAGGAGGAAAAAGTTTTTTGAAATTCATGGAGATTTTCAATAAGGATCTCCTTACTTTCTCCTTCCGCTACAATATAGGTATCACCATTGTTTCCCAAAAAGGAAGTCCAGTTGTATTTCTTGCATAAAGAAGCAATGGTGAGATTTAATTGATAATTGCGAGAGTGTGCCTCCGTGGGAAGAACAGCGTTATCACGGGCAATAGGCAGCATAGCGCCCAGCAGAACACAGGCATATGGAAGCATGGGTGTAGTATCTGTATTAGAGAATATTTTATAACCTTGATATATTCCATCGCTGTCATCTTCCAATATTGCACGAAATAACATTGCACGAGGATTGGTACGTTCCTCTGCGGTTGGGTTGGCAAGTAACATAGGCATATATTTTTGTAGGCGTTCTTTAATATCATCTAGCAGTTTAATAAGATCATCATCTACCAGGGGTTTTAACAGATAGTCCTTTACCCCATATTGAATAGCTTTTCTTGCATAAGAAAAATCATCGAAACCGGAAATAATTATTACAATTGTTTCCGGGTAATTCTCATATATGAACTTGGCTAGACTTAATCCATCCATACCAGGCATCTTGATGTCAGTAATAACAACATCGTAAGAAGCTTGTTTAAGATATTCCATTGCTTCGATTCCATCCCGCGCCGTGTGAGGAACATCGAAACAAGATGAATGTTTAGGAATGCTTTTTGAGAGCCACATACGCATAAGAGGCTCATCATCAACAACAAGGATATGATTCATTAGGATACCTCATTCTTTATGATCGGAAGGCTTATAGAAACTGTTGTACCATTGTCAGAGGAAAGAATATCCAGAGATGCAGAGTCCCCATATTTCAGCCGAAGTCGTTTGGCAATATTAACTAAGCCAATGTTGCCTATATGAGCTGTTTCAGATTCGTCGTGGATAGGGACATTGATGCGTTGGCGCAAGAGTTTCAGGGTTTCTGCATTTATACCAGGACCATTATCAGATACTTGGATAGAATAATGGTCATGATTTATACAGGAAGCTATATGAATTACAGTTTGCCCACGATTTTGTTCGCAAGCGTATTTAATAGCGTTTTCAATCAAAGGTTGTATGGTTAGTGACGGGATCTGTTCATTGTATAGATTAGAAGCAATAAATATGTCATATTGAAGTCGATCCTGATAACGTAGTTGTACGAGTTTTAAATACGCCTGACAAATTTCAATTTCTTTTTGCAGTGAAATATCTTTAGAAACATTCATAACTCCGCCTAAAAACGAGGAGAAAGATTCTATAGCAATAATTGCGGTATCATACTCTTCGCATTTAATAAGAAGACTGATTGTATTCAGAGTGTTATAAAGAAAATGCGGACGAATTTGGCTACACAAAGAATTGTACTGTGCTTCTTTTGCTAAATACTGTGCCTGATAGATTTCTTTTGCCAAGAGCGCATTTCGTTTAATGACATTTTGTAATGCCTCAGTCATTTGGTTGAATGACTTGGCTAAGTAACCAACTTCATCGTTCGTAGTGACGTGAGCCTTTACGGTCAAATCGCCATCTTCAACGTGTTGCATGAGTCCAACAATCTCAAACAATTGTTGTGTGAATTTTTTAATGATGATGTGAAACCCAATGTCAGCAAGCATGATACAAAATATCGCTAGTGCAACAGTCTTCATAAGATTGGAGCGCAGCGGAGCCATCAAAGTGTGGTAAGAGTGTAATGCCACGATGTTTATGCTGTAATTAGAGAGCGAAAGTACATTTACCAAGTACTTTTGGTTATTCAATACAATAATCCCAGATTGTCTGAATTTATCTCCGTCTACCATTGCTTCCTCTAAACCGCTTGGAATAGGGGCAGAGCGATAAAGCACTTGATTTCTGGAATTCATAATCAATAGCAGTCCACCTGCATTTAAATTGATTTTATTGCATATTTTACTGATACCAGAGTAATCTGCATCGACTTTTACAACTCCGATAGTTTTATTATTGTCATTCTTACTTCTGAGCTGGCGAACAACTGAAAAAACAGCAGTTGGCTTTTCACCGTATACTTTTTCCAATTGTGGTTCAACAAACAAGGGTTTGGTGGTTTTTTTTGCCTCTTTATACCAGGAACTTTCTGTGTAAGTAGCAAGATCCGGCATATCATTAGGAGTACGCGTATAACTGTATAGAGAATTATCGTTTGCAATGTATACGCGGAGGACTTCACTCCGAGGAAGAGTCATAACCGAGGAAAGAAAACTTTCCACGATTCGTTTGGAATATAGTGTGTTGCTGGTATTCGTCGGTGGATACTCCAATTGAGTAAGAACTTCATCATTATAATAAGGAGTAAGTGTAAGACGATACAGCTCATCCATGTAAGTACTGACATTTGTTCCGGCTTGCTCTATGGTTTGCTGGGTTTGAGCAATCGTCTGCTCTTGAAGTTGTCGGGCGTTCCAGCGGTATGTAAGGTAAGTTATTGCCAAAATAACAGCAAGATTTACTATACTGATAGCAAGAAGCAACCTGGTTTTAAATGATTTTTTTAATGGATTAATAGTCAATTTGATCAATTTTAGCACTCTCCTTTAAAGATAATTATATACTTATGAGGGTATAATGTGCAATAAATCAGCTAAATCCCAAAAAAACTGAAACCTTCATCTAAAAATTTGGGTATTTATTACAAACACAACTCCGCGCTACAATAATGACATAAGGGAGGCGCGCTTCAAGATGATTTCCGAATTTCAAACTGATCAATTTGAAATTCAAATCAAGTACGAGGGAGGAAGACTATGAAATTTCGTAAGATTGCTGCGATGACGATGGTGGTGGCAATGATCAGTGGCACATTAGCTGGTTGTGGCGGTGCAACTAGTAGTAAGGATTCTAGCAGTGCAGATTCTAACATAGCAAATACTGCTTCTACAGCAGAAAACACTGAAACTTCCGGTAAAAAAGTGAACCTCAAATTTTTTACCGGTAAAATCGAAACAGTTGATGTGATGAATGAGATCATTGATGATTTCAATGCATCTCAGGACCATATTGTTGTTGAGCAAGAATATCAAAAAGATGCCAGTAACGTTATTAAAATAAAATTTGCTTCCAACGAAGTACCGGATATTATGACTACATATGAACAAGGTTATGTCGATGAAGGCAAGTATATGGACATTTCGGATTTGAATGAGTTCTGGGATCGTATGTCTCCTGATATGAAAACTGCTTGTACAGATGTAAATTCTGGAAAAGTCTATCGTATCTGCACGAACATGACAACGGCAGGTTTCTTTTACAACAAAGATATTTTAAGCAAAGCTGGTTATACCGAGTTTCCGACAGAATGGACTGACTTTGAAACCATGCTTGAGACCATCAAAGAGAAGGAACCCGATGTCACCCCTTGGTTTATCTTTGGTAGCGAAGCTTGGCATCTTGGTCATCTGATTGAGTTTATTCCTCATGGCTATATCAAGTCAACACTGGGTGCTGTTGAAGCTAAAAAGGCTTTCTTGGCTAATGATCAGGATAAGCTCCGGTTCGCAGCAGCAGATGGTCCGATGGCAGTGTTTGCCGAGGACATGCTTGACCTCCAGAATAAAGGTCTTATCAATTCAGATGTACTTACTGCCACAAACGACAACTGTGTGCAGGATTTCGTCAATGGTAAAGCCGCTATGTTTAGTAATGGTATGTGGGCACTTTCCGGCTTACTGGAAGCTAACCCTGATATGGCAGATAAAATCGGTTTTGCACCGTATCCCGCTTACATGCCAAACTCTAAACCAGTTGTTTTGAGCGCAGAGGATTCAGGCTATTGTATTTCTGCTACGACCGAGCACAAAAAGGAGTGCATTGAATTCCTGAATTTCCTGTTCAAACCCGAAAATCAAAAGAAATATAGTGAGGTCGCAAAGGCTCCTAGTGCGTTTAATGATGTTGATGCTGAATGGGCACCTGAAAACATTGTGAAAGAAGTTGATGATGCTCTGAAGAACGCTGTCAATATCGGTTTCACCAATGAGAAGCCAGCCGGGTTCTCTGGTGACGATGCAGGTCGTATGGTGCAGGAATTGCTGGCTGGTCAGTATACTCCTACCGAGTTCGCCGAGGCATATGAAAAAGCCTGGACTGATGGCATGTCATCTTAAGGACTTTTTTACTTGTCGTACCTAGTAAAATCCAATTATTAAAAAGCAAGCAGAGGCGCACCACATAATTCACTGTGCGTCTCTTACTTTATAGATGCAGGTATACTACATGAAAAATAGAAAAATCGGTCTATATACTTTTATGGCTGTTCCCGCTTTTGTTTTATATTGCCTTTTTTTTATCTATCCATTGACTAAAGGAATTGGTATGAGCCTTACAAACTGGAATGGCTATGGCCAAGCTGAATTTATTGGCTTGAAAAATTTTGTGGATTTTTTTAAGGACAGCCGTGCTATTTCGGATATAAAAACAACCGTCCTCTTTGCTTTGGGCAGCGCACCGTTACTCAACATTGTCGGTTTACTATATGCACTTCTAATGAACAGTAAGTTCAAAGGAAAATCTGTCGCAAGAGCCTGTATTTATATGCCGGCTATTATCAGCCCGTTGATAATGGGTTACATCTGGTATCTGCTTCTCCAACCTGAACGTGGCGTTCTTTTCAATATAATGAACCGGATGGGGCATCCTGAATGGTTTCCTAACTGGATGAGAAGTTATACATCTGAAATTATTGTGCTCATTCTTGTGAACGTTTGGCAATATGCCGGCATGACAATGATAATTTATTTGGCAGGTTTAGAGAATATTTCACAAGATCTGTACGATGCAGCAATGATGGATGGTGCTAGCAGTCGGCAGAGTTTTCGCTTTATTACACTGCCGTTGCTGGTGCCATCTATTCGTATCAATGTAGTTACAAATATCATTGGTTCACTTTCGGTGTTCGATATTGTCATGTCACTGACAAGTGGCGGACCTGGCTATCAAACAGAAACATTAAGTATCTATATAATGCGTATGTGCTACGGCAATAAGACGGGTTATTCTACGGCAGTTGCTATGATTATGTTCCTAATTGTTTTGGTTCCTGTTTTGATCTCGTTGCGACTAACACGCACGAAAGATTGATATGATATTTGGTGGTGATTAATAATGAAATCGAAGACATCTTTTCTTCGTTATTTGGTGATTATTTTGATTTGTCTGCTTTGCCTTTGCCCATTTGTGGTTTTGTTGATTTTATCGCTTAATAAACCGGGCAGTAATATGTATGAGGGCAATGTTCTGATTCCAGATTTTTATTTTGGAAATTATGCAGAAGGGTGGGCTAAATCCAATATTGGCCGCGCAATGATCAACTCTGGCATTATTACTCTGATCGCGTTACTGCTGATTGTTTTCCTTGGAGCAATGGCTGGTTATGCAGTTGCCAGATATCCGAACAAGTTTAATCGTACAGTATTCAATATTATGCTTTGCTGCATGATGATTCCTGGAATTATCAATACAGTACCACTTTACACTTTGATGATTAAGATCAAAGCAGTCAATACATTGTGGGGTATGTCCTGTGTTTGTGCAACGCTTGCTCTCCCACAGGCGGTTTTTGTTTTCTCTAGCTTTATCCGTGCATTGCCAAAAGAACTTGAGGAAGCTGCAGTAATGGATGGATGTACACAGTTTATGGCTTTTTGGCGAATTGTTTTTCCGCTTCTGAGGCCGTCTATTTCGGCTGTTGTTATTTTAAATGGCTTTGGTATCTGGAATAATTATTCGCAGGCGGTATTTTTCCTGCAAAGTAGTGACAAACATAATGTACCGCAGGCACTGTCCGTATATTTTCAGCAGTTTGCAGGTGCGAAATGGAATTTGATGGCTGCTACAGCAGTTATTGCCATTGTGCCGGTTGTTGTAGTTTTCCTTGTTTTCCAGAAGAGCCTGATGAAAGGGCTTACGGAAGGCGCTATCAAGGGGTAAGGAATAAGATGGACATTTATCCTTTAAAAGCACAGTTTGGTATAGATGAAACAGTAAATCTTTGCATCATATGTGATGAGGTGTTGCCTGTATCTGTTCATATCCATGTGTTATTTCTCTCTAAAACTATCAAGGAGCAAAACCTTGTTTTGACAGAGAAAAAAACGATAGTATCCGTAGGTTCGTTTTCTGCAACCTTTGCTGGATATGGCGTAAATGTTTATCAGCAAGGCAATTTAGAAAAACCAATATTACAGACTGCTTTTGATGTTGCCGAATCTTCCCGAAAAGTTTTACGGTATGGCTTCTTAAGCGACTTTACAGAAGGTGACCGCAACAATGGGGCACTGGAATGGCTGTTAAAATGCCATATTAATTTGGTTCAGTTTTATGACTGGTCTTACCGTCACGATTGCCTTGTGTCTCCGCATGAGGATTATCATGATATGATGGGAAAGGAAATATCCAGAAGTACAGTCAAAGCAAAAATCGTAAAGGCCAAAAAAATGGGAATGCACCCGACTGCATATGGAGCTGTGTATGCTGCCAGTAAAGTATTTTTTGAAAAGCATCCGAGATGGGCATTCTACAATTCCTGTCAGGATCCATTTGTGTTTATTGATGTGTTCTATATTATGAATATTGCAAAAGGGTCGCCTTGGAGGGAACATCTTTTTAGCGAATATCAAGATGCAATAACCATCATGGGTTTTTCTGGCATTCATATGGATACTTATGGATTTCCCAAAACGGCATATTCTCATTTAGACACAACTCCGAAGAAAATCAAATTGGAAGATGAGTTTCCTTCTCTTATTGATGAAGCACGCGAAAATGTACATGGTGAGGAAGAACCTTACTTGATTTTCAATAATGTTGGAGCATGGCCTGTCTATAAGACAGCCGATAGAAAACAAGATGCTGTCTATATTGAGGTGTGGCCGCCTTACGACAGGTATGCTAGTATCGCCCAGCTTATTCGGGATGCAAGAAATTATGCAAAAGATGATAAAAGCATTATTCTGGCAGCCTATCTGAAGCCATTTCGTGAGGGTAAACGTGAAAAAGCCCTCCCTGCAGCCAAGTTGTTGATGGGGACTATTGTTTCAAATGGGGCCACACATCTTTTTACAGGTGAAAACCAAGCGGCATTGACACAAGGATATTACAGTGATTATACGAAGTTCAGTGATTCAGAGGCAGAAACTGTCAGACGATACTATGATTATATGATTCGTTATGAAAATTTGTTCTTTGATCCTGAATTGCTAGATGTGACAATGACGCATACTGGCTGGGATAACTATGAGTATAAGTGCACCAGCCATAATGTGAGTTCTTACGGTGAAGCTGGAAAAATCTGGATGATTCTTCGTGAAAAAGATGATCGCAAGTGCATTTATTTGCTCAATTTGTGCGGACAACATGAAGATTATTGGAACGAAGGTAAAGAGGAGGCGAATATCCAAAAAGATATCAAGTTTACCGTACAGGTAGATACTCCGGTTGAAAGAGTCTGCTTTAGTAGCCCTGATGGTGAAAATATGGATGTAGTAGAGCTTTATTTTACAGAACATGCTACTAAAATTGGCAATTTTATTGATTTTAAAGTACCATATCTGAACTATTGGACAACTATTTGGATTGACACAAGAAAGGAAACGATATGAAAAAGCATTCTTTTATAAAAATGACTTCCATTGTACTTTCCCTTTGCATTGCATTAGGCATATTCCCCGCAACAACTTTTGCTGAGGATGTCAATACACCATCCATTACAAAAGCATATGTTGATAAAGCTACTTATACACCAGGAGAGTCAGCAACGATTTATTTTGATGTTAGTGGCGCGACTGGAATGAAGACAGCGCATGTTCAAATTACCCACCTCAATGAGACTGTTTGGGAAAAGGATGTAACATTTACCGCAAATGGTGGGAAGACAACAGTTCCAATCAGCTGGACTCCGCCGGAAACAGATCATCAAGGATATTTGGTAACAATTACGATTGATGGAAAACAAATCGTTTCAGCAATTGATGTGTCTAGTGATGTGACAACTTATCCCCGTTATGGATATAGTGTAGATTTTATGCCAGGTGAGTCTCCCGCTGAGAGCAACGCAATGATGAAAGAACTCGCTCAAGTTTACCATGTTAATATTGTACAATATTATGACTGGATGTATCGGCATGAAAAAATTCTTCCTGATGAGGGTAATGAGTGGGTCGATATGTTTGGACATACCCTCTCAAAACAGACAATTCAGCAGCGTATTGATGCTGGTCACGCCTATAATCAAAAGGCAATGGCTTATCAGATGTCTTATATGGCACGTGAAGGATATACAGAAAATGGTGTAGATCCTAAGTGGGGACTATACTCCAGTAAAACAAATCATAATATAAATTATGATCCTTCTGACAATAATACGATTTCTGGAATTGGGCAGTATCTCTTTCCTCTGGAAGGAAAACCTGCACCGTTACTTATGACGTTTAATCCATTAAATACGGATTGGCAGAATTATATGGCGAACCAGTATAAAGGCGCCATTAATAATTTGGGATTCGATGGAATTCAGATCGATCAGATGGGTGATTTTTGGGGTAAAAATGCACGATATTATGATTATTATGGCAATTCTGTGAATTTGGGAGAGTCTTTTGCGCCGTTTACCAATGCAATCAAGCGTCAACTCATAGAAAATAACAGTTCTAAGAATATTGTTACAATGAATGCTGTTAATGGTGGAGTAGAAGATTACTTTTCATCAAAAAGTATTATTTCTAAGGCAAATACTGATTTTGCTTTTAGTGAGTTGTGGGGCAACAGTGATACATATAAAAAGGTAAATGATTTTATTAACTGGCAGAAGTTGCAGGACGGTGGAAAAGCTATTGTGCTGGCAGCCTATATGAATCAATACGACATCAATGATACATCTTATTCATATAGCAATGCAAGGTTGACCGGTGTCCATACAAACAGCGAAAGTGGTGTTACCTATATTACAGGATTTGATGAGGTTGGAGATCGGGCAGAAATAACGATTGAAGCGCCTGAAGATGGAAATTATTCTCTCGTTTTCCTGGCTGCCAATGGTACGGATACACAAGCAAGTAAAAGTATATATTTAGATGGAACAAAGTACATGACTGCATATTTTGATTCTACAAGAAATGGAATTATCCCTGCAGAGCCAGATTGGTATTACTATTCTTATGATGCTTCTTTTACTGCTCCTAAAAATTTATACTTAACAAAAGGAATGCATACATTGTCCATTCAGCAAGATGCTGATGATAAGGGAGGAGATATTCGGCTTCAGACAGTTACTCTTGGGTTGTATGATGAAAATTCTGTCCGTCTGACTAATGCTGCAATTGCAGCAAGTGGTGCAATGCACATTGAAATGGGAAGCGGAATGTCTACAACATCAAATAGCGATAAGAACTTTAACGATGTATCTATGCTTGGGAATCCCTATTATCCGAAAGCAGCGAAATCGATGATCTCTAGTCTTAAAAAAGCAATGTATAATCAGTATCAGTTTATTACCGCTTATGAGAATTTGCTCTATGATAAGGATGTTTTGCCATCGGATACAGGATTTCAAAACATCAGTATTTCAAACGAAACAATTTCTGGCGATGCAAAACCGGGCACAATTTGGTATGTTATTAAGAATAAAGGTGATGAATATGGTATGATTCACCTGGTTAACCTGACGGGTGAAAATGATGAAGATTGGCGAAATGTTACTGGCACGCCCAACACGAAGAAGAATTTAACAGTTAAGTATTATATCCCACAATATAAGGATGTAAGTGGGGTTTATTGTGCTACTCCGGACACAGATTGTATCAGTACTGATCTGACATATAATGTGCAAACAGATGGAGCCGGGAAGTATATTGAAATCCAGGTTCCGTCACTTGAATATTGGGATATGATTTATATCCGTTATAACGACAATACTCCGACAGGGACTGTCGAAGCAGAGGATTCAATTCTTACAAATGTATCCAAGAACACTAATCATAGTGGATATTCCGGAACAGGATTTGTTGATTCTTATGGTGAAGCAGGTGATGCTGTCACAATGGACTTTTTTGTTCCTGAGACTGGTGATTATAAGCTTTCCTTAGTTTATTCTGCAGCCGTGGATGGCACACCAAAACGTGAATTGTATATCAATGGATACGGATATGGTAGCATTTCTTTCCCACGAACAGGCAACTGGGAGGAATGGAGTACAAGCGAGGCTACAGTTCATCTTCGTGCAGGTATTCAGCGCATGGTAGTTTATTGTGGTAATGCCAACGATGGATATATAAATCTTGACTGCCTTCATATCTCGAAATCTGTGTAAAGGAGTGTGGGCAATGAAGACAACTGAAAAAAGCCTCTGGTGGAAAAGTGCGGTAATCTATCAAATCTACCCACGCAGCTTTCAGGACAGCAACGGCGATGGAATCGGTGACATACCAGGTATTATCAGCCGCCTGGATTATTTAGCTGATCTGGGGATCGATGCGATCTGGCTCAGCCCGGTCTATCGTTCACCGCAGGACGATAATGGGTACGACATTTCAGATTATTGTGATGTTGATCCTATGTTTGGAACATTGACCGATATGGATGCCTTGATTAGTGAGGCGGGGAAGCGGCACATCCGTATTATTATGGATTTAGTATTGAACCATTCTTCGGATGAGCATCCTTGGTTTATACAGGCGAGGAAAAGCAGAGACAATCCCTTCCACGATTACTATATCTGGCGAGATGGAAGCAAGGATGTACCACCAAACGACATGAAAGCCTGCTTTGGTGGTCCTGCCTGGACCTGGGTACCAAGTGTACAGCAATACTATTTCCACCAGTTTTCCGTAAAACAACCCGATTTGAATTGGGATAATCCTAAAGTCCGGAAAGAGATCTATAAAATCATCAATTTCTGGATTGAACGTGGTGTTGGCGGCTTCCGGCTGGATGTGATTGACCAGATTGCGAAAGAGCCGGATTTGAAAATCACAAACAATGGGCCTATGCTGCATGCATACATTCGTGAGATGAACAGGCATACATTCGGAGGAACCGATCTTGTGACGGTGGGCGAAGCATGGGGAGCTACTGTGGAAGACGCAAAAATCTATAGCGACCCCAGTGGACGGGAATTCTCTATGGTTTTCCAATTTGAGCACATTGGGTTAGACCAGATCCCCGGAAAAGAGAAGTGGGATCTGGCACCATTGGATTGGATAAAACTCAAGAAGGTTCTTAGCAAGTGGCAAATTGGACTACATGGCTGCGGCTGGAACAGTTTGTTTTGGAACAACCATGATCTTCCGAGAATCGTATCCCGTTGGGGTGATGATGGGAAATTCCGTATAAAATCTGCAAAAATGCTGGCTACTCTGCTGTATGGTATGCAGGGAACGCCTTATATTTACCAGGGAGAAGAACTGGGCATGACAAATGCTTCGTATGATATATCGGATTATCGGGATATTGAAACGTTGCATATGTACAGGGAGAGACTTGCTAAAGGTTATTCCGAGGCCGATGTCATGCGGTCCATTCATGCAAAGGGGCGTGATAATGCGAGAACACCGATGCAGTGGGATAACAGTAAGAATGCCGGGTTTAGCGATGGAGAACCATGGTTGAGAGTGAATCCTAATTATATGCAAATCAATGCGGAAGATGAGACCCATACCAATGATTCTGTATTTGCCTATTACAAAGACCTTATTGCCCTTCGTAAGAAATATCCTATTTTTATTGAGGGAGATTATCAACTCCTTATGAGTGATAATCCAGATATATTTGCATATAAAAGGACATGGAAAGAGCAGACACTGTATGTTATTTGCAATATTGGTGCAAAGGAATTGAAAGAGGTGATTCCTAAGGATTATACACACGGAACACTTCTGAAAAGTAATTATGCAGAGCCGGGGTCATATTTGAAACCGTATGAGGCCCGGATTTATCTGAAGTAGCGCATTTGAAATAATTAGTATTTATTTTACTTTGGCATTCTGCCTTGATTACAATTACCAACACGCCCGGACCGATTTTCGGCCCGGGCGTTGAATATATGTATCAGTCTATCAGTTTCTCATCTATCCTGCATGAAAGGCGAAAACATCAGTAAGTGGTAAATAATTGGTACCTTGACAAAGTTAAGGCCGCTCCTTTCGGAACGACCTCATGAACAAACATTGATCATTTTTTCGATGGCTTTGACTTCGGCGGATCGCTTTTCCGTATGTAATCCGGAAGCTTCTCGGACCAAGGCAGCAGATCCTCTATGAAGGAATCATTTTCCAACGCCCCATGTTTCGGGATCTCCTCCAAGAGATACTTGAAATACTCATACGGCTTTAGGTGATTCACTTTTGCCGTTTCGGCGATGCTGTACAATATCGCGCTGGACTTCGCCCCGTGGATGGTGTCTATGAGATACCAGTTCTTCCGTCCGATTGTGAAGCTGCGGATACCTCGCTCGGCGGCTTATGCTGATATATGGATAAGCCGCTTTATACTCAGGATATTTTTATCCTCATCTTTTATCAAGGTGCGTATAAACACTGCGTTCACCTGACAAAAGATGAGAATAAATATTTTACCTTAATCCGCAGATACGGGCGAATTCATCTTCATCGTCAGGCCATAACGGCTTCTCGGCATTCAATTCGGGATTGCTCTGATCCATTGCAGCTTTCAGCATTTCAAGCGACGGTTTCGCATAGATCCGGGTCGTTTGGGTTGATGTATGGCCGAGTATCCTTGAGACCAGTTCCAACTCGATGTTGCTTTGGTAAAGATTTGTTGCACGCGTCCGGCGGAACATATGCGGGTGGACCTTTTCAGGAAGGTCCGGATGGTCCGGCCTGACGATCCGAACATATTTATCGATGATACGCGCAATGTTACCCGGTGACATAGGATGGGGCTCGCCGTGAATTACGGTATAAAAAAGCCTTTCTGTCTCAGGCGAACTCGAACCATGGTAAAGATCCATGTAATTTCTTAGATGGTTCGCAGCACTATCGGAGATGGAAACGATACGCTCCCGGTCTCCCTTTCCCCTGATCCTGAGATAAGGGATACTCTTCCGGAGATTTACATCCGATACTGTCAGGCCGATCAGTTCGCTGAGGCGTACCGCCGAATCATACAGGATGATCATGATCGTTGAATCACGAATTCCGCGTTTGTCCTTGGACGGTGCAGTAAATAACGCTGTTAAGCACTCTTCACTCAAGGTCTCCCTTTCTTTATCAGGAGTCCTGAGGAAAGGAACCCTTGATACCATCAAGGCATCCTGCTGCCAGGTGATATCCCCGTCCGCGACATACCACATATAAGACTTTATCGCAGCAAGGCGCTGGTTGCACGAGGATTTTTCGTATCCGGTCTTTTGCAGGTATTCCATGAATCCAAGCAGGAAATCACGGGTACAATCTTCGAAGCCAAACTTTTTCAGTGATATCCCCTGTGATGTAACATACCGCCGAAATACCGTCAGTGCATCCCGGTAAGCTTTTATTGTATGCGGGCTTCTGGAGCATTGTGATGTCAGATATCCGTCAAGGAATTCATGTGTCTTTGAAAATGCAGATTGTCGGGCTAAACGGACATCTGTGCCATATTCGGCGGACAGTCTGAGACATAATTAGCGGACAAGTAAGGACACATTAACCGGACAATAGATCTTCAGATATAATAAGCGCATCTCCTTAAAATGGAGAAATATTATATCTGGAGGTCCTACTATGGATTACAAAAAAGTACTAAGGCTTCCCTTTGTGAACCATCTCAGCTGCCGTGAAATCGCCGAAAGCTGCGGCGACTGCAGCAAAACAACTGTCAACGAGTTCCTGAAGTGTTTCAGAGAGAATTCGGAACTTTCATACCCTTTACCGGCAGATGTCCCGAATGAATACATCGGAAACATGCTTTATAAAAAGCCTGGTGTATCGGCGGATCAGCTCCTCTACCGGGATTTTAACAAGGAAGCTGTCTACAAGGCTCTGTCCCGCAAAGGAGAGACCCTGAAGCATCTGTGGCAGAAATACAATGCCATAGGTGTCGTAGATGGAAAGAAGCCAATGAGCTATCGCCAGTACTGCAGGCGTTACAGCGAATGGGCTGATTCCAAACAGCTGACCTTCCACATCCCGCGTTATCCCGGTGTCAATCTCGAGCTGGACTATGCGGGGAAGCAGCTCTATCTGCATAACCGCCGGAACCCGGATGAGACCACAAAGGTCACGATCTTTATCGCTGCCCTCACCTACAGTGATTACTTTTACGCTGAAGGAATGACCGAATGCGATATCCGGAACTGGATCCGGGTCAATAATAATGCTCTGACTTATTTTGGCGGCGTGACGCCGACGATCACCCCGGATAATTGCAAAGTGGCAGTTGCCCGGAACAAGGACTGGACCAGCCCTGTCCTGAATAAAGATTTCCAGGCATGGGCAGAACATAACAATACGGTTTTAACCCCTGCCAAAGTGAAATCCCCCCGCTGGAAACCAGTTGTGGAAGGCCACGTAAAGATCATTCCCATGCACATCCTCATGGATATGGAAGATATGGTCTTATATTCGCTGGATGATTTAAACCGTGTCCTGATGAAAAAGGTGGATGCTGAGAAGCGGAAGCCCTGGAACGTTGCTGTAAAGACGCCGTTTTAGCTGGGAGATGCAACCATTCCTATATCTGTAACACAATCTCAACTTACCATAAAGAACCGTTGCAAAGTACAATGCCACAGAGTAGCCCCAACGAAGATGCTGCAACAGCCGTATCCGGCGCCCTACAAAGATGATGACAGCAAGTATTCCCTTAAGAACCTGCTGAAGCATCAGGAAACGGAGGCTGGCAATGAAGAATAAGATCTGCGACTCAGCAGCCTGATCAATAAAGGTGCTTTGGCCGAGAATCTGAAAACCGGCAACGGACGCATCTACAATGATGCCACCGTTGAACAGATCCTGAAATTTCATTTCGCTGAGAATTGGCAGAACGTCGGGATCTATGGAGTCACCGATGCCGGCAAGTCTTATTTCCTGTCTGCCTGTTGTGTGGAAGCATGCAGACGTAATTACCGTTGTAAGTTCGTAGACTATAGTGACCTGCTAGACGAACTGATCGTCCTCAACCGTCAGGAAGACCTGAACAAGTACCGCAAGAGGATCAGGTACTATGCACGGATCCAGCTGCTGTTCATTGATGATTTTGCCATAAGCAGGTATTCAGAAGAAGGGATCAAGATCCTGTATCATCTCATAAAGCTTCGGGATGACCTTGGCACCTCCACACTCTTCAGCTGTCAGTATTCTCCAGATGAGTGGGGAAACCAGCTGAGTGACGAGAAGGAATGCTACGGTAAGCTTGACGGGATCAGACGCAGACTGACGACAGGATTTACTGTACTGATTGAGAAAGCATAGCTTTCTTCTGGAACACCGATCAATACTGATCAGTAGGGCGGAGTACCCTCTGCCCTACTGATCTCCCAGGCTGTCCGTTTAATATGGCCCGAACCGTCCGGAAAATGCGGCCCTGCTGTCCGCAGAAAGTGGCTGTTTGCAGAAAAAAACAGCTCATCGAATCTTTTATCTTTCATACGGCACCTCCGGGATCACTCGTGGTGAAACAACGTCTTTTCGGCGTACAGTCTGGAAAGCATCCTCGATCTGATGGAAGTAATAATACGTTTCCATCGGCCCCATATGGCCGAGATAACTGCTCAGATAGGGCATCATCGCATGTAACGGGATATCAGCCTCCATCCAGGAGTTGATCCTTTTAATCACAAACGCATAGCGCAGGCAGTGTACGGTAGGCTTCTTATCGCAGGCTTTTGAAGCTCTGGTACCGTTCCAGAACTCGTTGAACTTGCGATTCACCGAGGTCTTTGGGATATGGCGTTCAGGGTATTTGCCCGGAAAGAACCATTCCGATGGGATATCAAGCTGTGCATTCAGCCATTGACGATAGTCCTGGCAAAGTTTGAGTAGGTCCCCGGACAGATAAACAATCCTGTCTTTTCTGCCTTTGGAATGATAAATCGTGAGGATACCGTTATCCGTATCGATGTTTTCAGTTTTCAAAGAACATGCTTCATTATTGCGAAGCCCGCAACAGTAAATCAGGCGGAACAGCACCTTATATTCACAGGCCATTCTTTGAAACGTCGGCACGTGATCGGTTGTCACATAAAGATCCACTTGCTCAAAGAATTCCCAGATATCTTCATCCTTCATCAGATAAGGGACTACTTTTTCCGGTCGGGGCAGGATCGCCGGAATGTAAGCGGGCAGACCTAACGTGTTAAGATAAACGCAGAAGTTCCGCAGTGCCTGAAGTCGATTGTTTTGTGTCACTTTTGTTTCTGTATCGGATTTCATGGCCCATGCTTCGAATAATGGCTTTGTAACTACTGTTTCTGTGACCTCTTTTTCATGGCAGTACTGGTCAAAGCGATACAGCCAGTATGCGGGATTATCGTACATGAACCCAGCTTCACGACGAGATGCGATGTAATCCTTTATTAGATCTGCAAAAACGCTGCCATACTGATACACCTTATGCATGGAAAGCACCTCCTTCGTAAGAGATACCAGCCTCCTCCAGAGATAATGGACACATCCGCATCCGCTTTTCATCCAAGGATAGATACTTATCGACGGTGCCGTCGGTGGAATGTCCAAGAGAATCGGAGATCAGTTCAACTTTTGTATTGCCTTCAAGGAGTTGCGTGGCAAATGTCTTCCTTACGACGTGAAAACCACGGCCAGGTTCTGCTGAAGGGCCGATGAACCTTGTCAAGGCTTTGGCGCATACACTGCTATGTAACTGGCTGTAAGGAGCTTCATGGCAGATGAAAACAAAAGGCTCGTTACTTTTTGGCCGTCCATCACGGAGGTAACGGAACAGGACGTTCCCAGTCCTTACAGGCATCGGCATGAGAAGGATCTTACCGGTCTTCTGCTGGATGATACGGATACTGCGCTGTTTCCAGTTTATGTTTTCAAAACATAGGCCTATTATATCTGATGCTCGGAAACCCATTGAGAGTCCAATGCATACCATTGCATAATCCCGAAGGGCTTTCGGAGAAAGCGCGTCAGGATCGACGGACCAGATCAAGGCAACTTCTTCTTTGGAAAGAGTACGTGTAACAGATACCTTTGGTGCCGCTGCTGTTGGCAGTGCCTTGAACAAGAATGGATCTTCAATCAGCCCCTGTTCGTAAAGATAGATGATGAAGCTGCGTATGCGGCAGTTGTATGCCGCCTTTCCTTCCGGTGTACTATGATGGTCCTGCAGGTTGAAATCCTTCAATACGGCTGGGGTGAGCGCTGCGAAACTGCCGATGCCGGTATCTTGAAGGTATCTGCAGAGACGTAAGTTGCTCGATCTATGCATTGCTATGGTGGACGGCTGCCAGCCTTCATGTTTTAACAAGCGCAGGTAATCGGTGAGCGGGTCAATCTGCCAATTGGGAAGCAATTCCTCCGGACGCACGCGTTGAGGGTCTCCAGTATAACCAGTCATGATGGATCCCGTTTCCATGAAATACAAAAACTGGCACAGGGAGCGACGGTGTTGTTTCCATCCAGAACCCAGAAGTGGCTTCACCCGGCTGAACCAAATCCACAGAAGCCCGTCATTCAAAACGGCATGGTGCATATCCAGAAACACATACAACAGTGTAAGGATATGTCTGGAGCTTTTCAATACGGTTCTGCCATAGCGGGTTTCAGCCATACCGGCAAGAAACTCATCGATCAGGCTTTCTGTAACAGGAGGATACGTTTTACCGGAAGCCATGCAAAGCTCTTCATCTGTCATCCTGATGATCTGGTGGATTAACAGCTTGTTTAAAGCAAGAGCTAAACCATGGGAACATATATCCTTTTCAGCAAGATACTTTAAAAACTTCCGAATAAGATCCTCGTAAACATCCTTCGTCTTGTATGAAGAGTGATAATCCTCCTTGTGGAACTGCAACAGTATATCGTAGTCAAGCTCTGATATGCTGCCAAGCCCGTTGTTCTGTAGATACAGAAGAAATCTTGCACATGCAATCCGGTACCGGTCATCGTTTTCATGATAATCACGGATAAAGATGTCCAGCACGGACCGAAAAACAGGATTTAGCTGGGAATAGGCAGATTTCCTGTAAGATAAATGGTTCAAAGATATGGAACCTGTCAAACGGACATCTTCCAACTGGTCAATGCAGTGCCGATATCCTGTATAATGCCAGTGGTTCCAAGACGCTTTGTTGTCTTCGATCCATTGATAAGCGATCTCCGGGGTATAACACTTACCAGATGCCTCAAGATAGATGTGCAGTTTCTTGTAGCATAACCTGTGTTCACTGATTACGGATGTACTGAAGCTTTCATCTTCCAAAAACTTCATAACAGTGGTTACATTTGCTTCGAATTGTTTCACTGGGAATCACCTCCTTATGATTTGGTGATTCCATTATCGGAAACAAAAGAAATGTTATCCACATGTTTATATGAAAAACTTAGCTGTCTATGCGCTTTTTGACAAAAGGTGAGGATAAAAATATCCTGAGTATAAGGCGGCTTATGCTGATATATGGATAAGCGGCGGAGCGAGGTATCCGCAGCTTCACAATCGGACGGAAGAACTGGTATCTCATAGACACCATCCACGGGGCGAAGTCCAGCGCGATATTGTACAGCATCGCCGAAACGGCAAAAGTGAATCACCTAAAGCCGTATGAGTATTTCAAGTATCTCTTGGAGGAGATCCCGAAACATGGGGCGTTGGAAAATGATTCCTTCATAGAGGATCTGCTGCCTTGGTCCGAGAAGCTTCCGGATTACATACGGAAAAGCGATCCGCCGAAGTCAAAGCCATCGAAAAAATGATCAATGTTTGTTCATGAGGTCGTTCCGAAAGGAGCGGCCTTAACTTTGTCAAGGTACCAATTATTTACCACTTACCGTCTAAAACCCCCTTCTACATATTAGCTGGAATCTAAAATAATAACGATTGTTCTAACGAGCGGATTATTTACCGATTTTCGGGTCTTTGGTTCGACAAAGGCGTTCGTTGCGCTGATCATGCGAGAGCACCGGTGATAATCCACGCTCATTAGAGGCCATTTCTCACAAATGCCTGAAAAACGGGCGGATGGCTGCAGTTGGATGCAAAATCAATACAAATAAATTGAAACAGCAATGAATGTGTATTAAAATAATAAAAAAGAAATGGAGGAATAATGAATGGCAAGTACAATTCAAGTACGTGTTGATGATGAGTTAAAGAGAAAGTCAGACCAGTTGTTTAAAGATCTTGGTACAGATACGACTTCTGCAATTCGGATGTTTTTGACACAAGCTGTTGCAAATAACGGTTTCCCATTTGAGATAAAACGGGTGGAGCATAATCCGTATGCTGCCATGTCTGAAGAAATGATGTTGGAGAAACTGGAGAAATCAAGAGTATCTGCATCAAAGGGTAACTATCGATCTGCGGATGCTGTTATTGCTGATATGAGAGAAAAGTATGGAATATAAAGTAGTAGTAACAGCAGATGCAGAAGAAGATCTAAATCAATACATCAGATATTTGCTTATGGTGAAAAAAGTGATCAGGCGGCGAAAAATGTTTTGGATGATTTTGAGGCTACTATTCAGAGCCTTAAAAGTGTTGCAGGAAGTTTGAAGCCGTGTGATAATGCTCATGTACGGTAAGGAAGCAAGCAACCGAAAACAAGAGATAGACCGCCAGCACTACACTATTCCGAACCAAAGACCAAAAGATAAGCATTGTGGGAAAATCTAAACTTTTGGATTTTCCTACAATGCCAACTACGGCGGAATCCCTCCCACTCCTTATATCTTTCTGTATACATTGAATTTGTATTTAGTAACTAAAACTTCCCACACTCAAAAGGTGTGTTGAACCTTGAAAACTCAATAATGTAGGCAATTAAAAAGGCATAGACGCTGTGCCTTTGGTATAATTGAGTTGACTAGAA
>NZ_JBQKIK010000036.1:0-25945 GCF_052117805.1 Bilifractor sp. LCP21S3_F8
TTTTACAGGCCAGTGTTTTGCCTACGGCTTCCTTCAGACCTCATCTCACGATGACGCCCTTGCTTTCAGCTGCATCCTTCCCACTGCCGGGCGGATCAGGGACTCTCACCCATTAGAACGTGCGCCCGCCGGGCGCACCGTAAATAAAAAGACGCCCTTTTCGAGGACGCCTTTTATAACTACATTTTATGTGATGCAATTTTTCTGATCATACCCATTTCTATCTTCTTGGGGGTAATTCCTGTAAAAGAAAGGAAAACCGAAGGCAAGATTAAGCGCGATTACCGTCAGCCCTTGCTATGAACGCCGCAGCCTCACCACGTGTCACGTTGTCATCGGGAGCGAAGACAGTATCAGACTTGCCGTAAGCGACTCCATCAGCCGCACCCCATCCAACAGCGTTTGCATAGTAAGCACCAGTATTGATAACTGATCTATCTCTATCTTCCTTATAAAAAAAGCTCAAGTTATCGTTCCAGATAAGCACCCTGCTCCATCCAATTGTAAAAGCCACACATAGAGCCCCACCTAACAACGCAGTATATATATACATGGTACTTCCGTTGGCATCTCCAACAAATGTACAAACCCAAAGTAAAATCAACCAACAGCAAATCATGATCAGACAGCATTTATCTCTATAAATTCTTTTAATCACAATTATTCATACCCCTCTATTTCAAACTGTGAATTTAACTGAATTCAGAAAACAGGCAAAAGCGTCCTTCGGAATTACCCGATGTGATATTTATTGTTATTAAAATCGAATGTAATTTCTGTTATTTATTATATAGAACAGACTATAGACGTGACAACCTCAATAATGTCCGTTTTTTTGTACAACACATTGTCTAAGTTACAGTTCAGACCCCATGCAGACAGTTATCTCTTTCTGTGAATCTTTTGGTTTTCTCTGTACCATAAAAATAAACCTCCAAACTGGAAAGATTAGCTTACATCAGTTTGAAGGTTTACACAAACTTTGAAATGCTACCGATATCGTAACACTTAAGATGAATAGGCTATTACAGACAGGTCCAACCACCATCTACTGTAATAACTGCACCATTGACATATTTAGATTCATCACTTGCTAGATACAATGCTGCATTTGCTATATCTTCTGCATATCCGGTTGCAGGTGCTATAGCAAGAAGTTTTTTTACATTGCCAAACCCTTTCATGTTTGGCATTCCCATAGATTTCGAAATTTCCGTAGAAATTCCTCCTGGAGCGATTGCATTGCAGCGAATATTATTGTTTATATACTGGAAAGTAACATTTCTGGAAACTGCTGCAACAGCAGCCTTGGAAGCTGTATATGCTGCACCTGCGGTATTATGATCAGCGCCTACAGATGTGATATTAATGATGTTTCCGGCACTCTCTTGTTTCAAAAATGTCTGTACTGCCTTTCTCATTGCATAAATTGGTCCATAGCCATTAACAACCATAAGTCTTTCAAGCATCTCATCTGTCATATCACCAACAGGACTCATATCATCCATGATACCTGCATTATTTACAAGAATATCAAGACGGCCAAACTGTTCTACTGCATAGTCGATCATTGCATCATTATTTGCTGACGAACTAATATCAGCAACAAAGATCGCGATTTCTCCTGCTTCACCTTTCAAAGATTCAGCAAGTTCTTTTAATCTTTCCTCTCTTCTGGCTACCGCAACAACTTTTGCACCTTCTTTTACAAAAAGAGTTGCAATGGCCTTTCCCATTCCTGAAGATGCACCTGTAATAACTGCTACTTTATTCTCAAGTCTCATAATAAAATATCTCCTTATCTTTTATAAAAAGTTCTTTTCCGTAATCACTGCTTCATAACCATGGATCTGGATATGATCCCCAACATGCAAAGTATCCTTCTTTGCAAGAATATATCCAATATTTGTATCTTTCACATAGCCATAAACCATTTTATAGACACGTCCAATTTCTTCTCCGTCCAGATATACAGCCTCTCCAGGGCCACCTAAATGACGCCCCTGAATATAAATATCTGCTTCCTCTACTGTAAATCCGACCATCTCTCGCTTCGCACCTTCTTCTTTAATTTTAAGAAGTGCAGTTTTTCCAATAAATTCTTTTTCCCAGTCAATCCCTTTATCAAGTCCTACCTCCAGCGGGTTCGTATGGCGAAGGTCCCTCATGTAGTAGAATCCGGCTTCAGTTGGAAGCGTCCATGCCATGACCTGGAATTCTGTAACTTCAACAGCCTGGAACTTTTTCCCTGCTTTTCGAAGGATTTCTTCCATTTCTTCTGCCTTTTCCGCAGGTACATAGATTTCATATCCACATTTTTCACCAGTGAATCCTGCTCGGTTTATCATAACTTTCATTTCGCCAATGGAATTATCCGCGAAAGAGAAGAACTTCAGGTCATCCACGTTCTCATCTACAATCTCATTTACCATATCTTTTGCTTTCGGTCCCTGAACCGCATACATATGATACTTAGAAGTAATATTTTCAAAGGATACTGCCATTTCACCTTTATGTGCACCTATCCACTGCATGAGAGCTGATGCAAAAAGTGTGGATACCCAGTATCTGTTTTCTTCCATACGGAATACCACTACATCATCAATAATCTCTGCATTTTCATCGAGCATAGTAGTATAACGTTCTTTACCGATCTTAATGTTTGAAATAGGCTTGGTAAATAACAGTTCTAATAAAGCTGTTGCATCACTGCCCTGAACTTCAACCAGCTGATGGGTCCAGAGATACCATCCAACATTTTCACGGACAGCCATATGTTCTTTTCGTTTCATTTCATCATATTTATAGATATTCTTATACATATTCTGACTCCTTTCTGTGCATGGAATAACAACTAACAGAATTTATCAATCTTCTTGGCAATACGGATTCTCAGCTTGTCAGCCGGTGTATCCTCTTTGATTTCCCAAAGAGACCACTGTGCATTAACTAATGTTTTTGTCATTCCATACCAGTAAGCTACATAAGCATCATCCATCTTAGGGTTATAGACAGTCAGATTATTTCGATCCACAACATATTCCACAACATCTTTATTAAATGCCTCGATGGAATATTCCAGTCCCATCGCCTGGAAGAACATTTCCAGATAACCGCCCATGACACGGCCATCATTCATAGTGTTCGGAACACCCATCCAGTCACGGACTGCCTGGATTGCAACTCTTTCCCCAAATACCGCTTTTCCTGCAGCTTCACATATACAATGCAGAACATGATCTACCATTTTTTCATCTGCTTTCTGCATGCGGAGAATCAGTGACAATGCAGGGAAAATATAGCCACATGCTGCATTTGATCGTCTTGTCAGTCTCGCTACGCTGTTGGAATCATCTTCCATATTGGTTCCATTTGCAAATGTAAATCCTGACTCACCGCGGAATACCATAGGTTCTTCCACCATGTCCTCCGGTTTTGTAAACTTAATCTGGTCTGCTGTTGCTACCGGTCCGAAACATTCCCACTGTGCATGTGGAGGCATCGGATATTTATCACGGCTTTCTGCCACGATTCTGCAATGACAATCTCCACATCCCTTCGCTTCTACCATATGAAACTCCAGCTGCGTACCAGGGCGAAGATTTTCAGACCATGATTTTGAACTTGCTTCCAACGACTGTGTTGTAGCTCTGCAAAGTTCAGATCCTACAATATCCCAATCACAGATATCCAGTTCTTTTTCCGCACGATATGTACCAAAATCCTGTACACGTCCGCACATCATAAGTGCATCATCACCAGAATCTCCAACCAGTGCACCTACAAAACTTCCTCTACAGAATGGGTGTACATTGTGCTGTTCCATCTGGTATTTTCCAAAACGCTGCATCGTATAATACAGTTTCTGATACACTGCAGTGCACATATCCTGGGCTCTTTCAGCATAATCAGGCTCAATAATTCTGAGTGCCTGCATACAAGCTGCACTGAATGTTGCATTGTAACGTGATAACCAATGCATTGCCTCCTGATAACCAACCAGTTTGTTCCATGGTGATTGAATCGCTGCATAACATGTCATGGATTTTGCGCCAGAATCTTTGGGAATTCTTGCATCAATTTTGTTACTCATGGTTACATCCTCCTTCTAATTTCATCTATTACGCATCTTGTTTTTGATGATTTTATTATATGGTGTAAAGCAGGATTCCCACAGACTCACAGAATTGAAACATCTTATTTGATAGTGTATATTTTGAACTCCTTTTTTATATTCATTCGCTTTATATACATCTTTTATATCTGATTTTATGGTATCAAAAATAACACCTATCAAGGCTGAAAGGTGTTATAAATGAGGCTTTTTCACAAATACGCTAAATAATATGTATTGCCAGAAGAGATTTTGTTATAATTTATGGTATCAGAAATGCTACCTGTATCATGTTGAACATGGAGGATTTTATGAAACTGAACCTGAAGATTCTAAAGCAGAAATTACCGGATAATTTTCGTTGCCGCCTCTTTGGTGACCATCAGGATGCATTAAATTGCCCGCGTCCTATCATGTTAGGTAACGAAACAGAACTTCAATCTGGAAGATTATATATTCTGTCCTCAAGCGTTTTACCATATATAATACCTAGAACAGACTGCTTTTTGGTCTGTATGGGAACGAACATTCCCTTTGCATGGCAGAAAGCCGGCACTCCGATCTTACAGATTACAGAATCTTTAGATTTTTCAACAATATTTAATGAAATCAGCATGATTTATGACCATTATGACCAGTGGGATAATGCGCTTAGAGATGAATTGGAAAAGACTTCAAACTTTGATATAAAAACAATTCTTCGACTTGGTATTGAAGAACTCGATAATAGAATCGTTGTTACAGATCAATCGTTAAAAGTAATCTTTTCTGCACAGACGGATACAGATTCTTACGGCAGAAAAAAAATTACTGTAAATACAGATTCTTATGTCATCGGTCCTGAAATGACCGATTCCGTCCGTAAAGTATGCAATCTGGAAAGACAAATAAAAATTCCTTATCTGTCTTCTATTAAACACGAAGGGCGGGCATCCTATTGCCAGAATCTGTATCCGCTTGGATATTTTACAGGCTGTATCTCCTTAAACGAATTTTATCGTACTTTTACCGAAAGTGATTTCCTGCTAGCCAGCCATTATTTTAAGATCTTTCAGAATGCATTTGAAAAATATCTTCACGAATTTGCCGGTTCTGAAAGTGACAACAATTCTGTAATGCAGAAAATCCTTCGTAATCAGCCCCTCAATTATAAAGAAAAACAATCGCTTCAACTATCAGACAGTGAAAACTGGATATGCTTCAAATTGAAAGAAAAGCCGCACAGCTCATTTATGCCAAAAGATTATATGCATGCATCTCTCTGCACTTTTATACCCCAGGTACATTGTTCCGTAGTTTATCATCAGAGCATTGTTGGATTATTAAAACTCAATAAGGCGGATAATCTTAAGGAAATCTGCATTTCATTTGAGGAAATGTTATCCCGCATGAACTATACAGCCGGATTCAGCAATACCTTCCATGATATTCACCATTTTGATATGGCCTTGATCCAAGCTGATTATTGCCTTCAGAATAGTATCTCTGCCCTTACTCTTTTTGATGATCAGATTATTCACTTCCTGCTCAGCGAATGTGGTACCCGTCTATCCATGGATGCTTTGACAGATCATGCACTTCGTAAAGTAATTGAATATGATGCCCAAAAGGGAACCAGTTATCTTGAAACATTAAAAATTTACTTGAAAAATGAAATGGCAATTACACCGACCGCTGAAGAATTATATATACACAGAAGCAGTCTGTTGAAACGGCTGGATAAATTGAAATCTCTTCTTATGGATGATCTTCATTCTCCTGAAAGAAGACTTTATTATCGTTTATGGTTTGCTTTAGAGGAAGCGCAATTACATACATAGCAAATGCATATGTTACCAATCTTTGAAAGAATCTTTTCTATTGTATCGATTCAGTGCCCCAGAAATGGATATTCTATTTTGGAACTGGAATTGAATCATAGCATATTTAGAACTTAACGTAATTTTTTTAGCACCTATCAACAAACGTGAGGTCCGTCATCACTCCGGTAATTTCGTTCACGTTTGTCCCCATCATAATAACCTCCCTCCCAGCTAAAAAGGCCGACTGCTCCCAAGCCATAGAGAGCTACAAACGATCCTATACCTCCAATACCAGCTCCTAAAGCGCCAGCAAGGACTTCAAAAACAGTTCTTGTGGCCTCTCCATCCTCATCCAGGGCTTTAGACGGGTATCTCTTCTCAAAATAATAAAGAATCTCCATCTGTCTGGCATCGAGGTAGTTTATCGCACTGTCTATAATACCTTCCGGAACACCGAAATACGCTTCTGCAACAGCACCGGCCATTGCAGCAATTGTATCGCTGTCTCCACCGACTGAGATTGCATTCCTTATGGCATCTTCAAAATCTACTGCCTCAAAAAAGGCTTCAAGCGCTACCGGGACAGAGCCCTGGCATGAGACATCAAACTTATAAGATTTTCTGATCTGATCAAGCGAAAACCCAATTTCATAATAGTTTGAAGTAATATAATTTCTGATTTCTTCTTTGCTCTTACCGTTTCTTGCAAGATAAACCGCCACTGCTATAGCTTCGGCGCCTTTCATTCCTTCCGGATGATTATGACTTATCTCTGTAACCTTTGCAGATAGCAGCCTGGCCTCATCCAGATCTTTTGCAGCAAACCCACACGGTCCTACTCTCATGGCGGAGCCGTTTCCAAAGCTGTTATACGGCTGAGGATCTTCAGCCCAGAGCCACTTAATAAAGGCACCACCATAACCGGCATTCTTATAAATCCTGCCCAGTTCCTGCATGGCAGATATTGCCGTTTTACCTAAAGAATCTACATCCTCCGCACAATCAAGAATGGCCTTTGCCACAGCAAGAGACATCACGCTGTCATCTGTCGGCCGGCATTTTTTATCGAACAGCTCAAACTCCTTCGATTTGTGATTTATTCTTTCATACCTTGAACCGGCAATATCGCCTATGATTGCTCCGATCATATCTTGATCACTCCTTAAAAACCAAGGTCATCAGTTGTTCTCTACTACGTAATCTATAAACCTTCTCATTTCTGAAAGCGGATGATATGGGAATAATCCATCGTACTTTTCATCATCGGCCCAGTTCATGAGAAACCCTTTGTCACGATTTGAATCATACGGATCCCTATCCCAGGTTTCCGCTTCAAGCTGCAACTCACTGCAAGTTTCAGAATCTGTTGTGAAGGGATCATGTAGCCACCACCTTATTTACATTTTTGCTTATAATTGTACAAATTATAAGCAAGAATGTAAATTCTATTTTCACTCGATCTCCACACCCCCTCTACTAATTGCGCCTATCTAATTACGCAACACTCACGATTGATAATCGTTACCTTTTTTAAGTAAAAGGAAATCTCTGAAGCTTATGCATTTCACCTTTTGTTTTTTGTCACTTACCTCAAATGTCAGGACAGAGCTTTCGATATATTGTATGATTACATCATCAAAGAGAAAGGAAACCGGGGCATGAAGATAAGTGTTGATATTTCTGCTGAATATAAAGAACCATATGCAGTGATCTACACTGACAAGGTGACACATCAGATACAGCGAATGCTTGATCTATTCAGCACAAACGAAACTCCCATAACTGCTCTGCAGAATGAAGAGGATATTATCATTCTGCAGCCTAAGGAAATATACATGGTCAGAGTAGAGGATGGAGATACGATTATTTATGGTGAAAAACAAAAATATCGTTCACGGAAAAGGCTATATGAGATTGGTCAGCAGTTAGGAAAACAGTTCATGCAGATATCAAAATCCACACTGATCAATCTGTCTTATATGGACAGTATCGAGCCGGGCTTCAGCGGAACACTTTTGCTGAAGCTGAAGAACGGATGCAAGGATTACGTTTCGAGAACATATCTGCCGGAGTTCAAAAAATATCTTGGATTATAGGAGGCGAAAGCAATGAAAGAGACAATAAAAGATTTAGCAAAGAGCACGGTAATCAGTATTGGAATGGCAATGGCTATTTTCTGTCTGGGTGGAATTGTATTTGATGTAAGATACAAAGGGAATTTCAGCCTTGAGAATTACAGGTTTACAAAAATGGTTGTCGGTTGCGTTTTGGTTGGCCTTGGATTTGGAGTTCCGACCATTGTGTACAGGAAGGAAAATCTTCCAATGCCGATTAGAGTGTTGATACACATGGGTATTGGCTGCGTGCTTTATACAATCGTTGCTTATGCAGTCGGATGGACAGGTGGGTCTGCAACCATCGGTCAGGAAATTATAATTACGGCGATTCAGCTGGCTGTTGCGTTTCTTATCTGGTTCCTTTTCATGAGATATTATCGTGCAGAAGCAAAGAAGATGAATGATAAGATACAGGCAATGAAGTAAGAAGTAGTAAAACATAGTTTTTGAGAACATCGGTCAGAAATGATCGGTGTTCTCTTTTACCCAAAATCAGGAAGGAGGGAGATGGATGGCTGGACGGATGGACGGATCTAGGGTATCACCGTTGAGATTGGCGGCGATACTACAAAACTACAGACAGCCCTTAAGAGCGTAAATACAAAGATCAGAAATTATTGAGGATCGAGTTTTATCTCGCTATCGCGACGCTCGCCGCACACGAATACTTCGCATTCGGCTGCGGCTCACTGTTCGCGTAAATAAAGAAGGCAGGTACTCCGACAAAAGTACCTGCCTTCTTTTATAGTCAAACTGGCGTATTTAATTCGATATATCACCAGATCCGCATAACATGCTGCATGCCAAGGCTGACAAGCGTAATTCCCGCCCAGCAGGCCGCGCCGATGACGATCGGCTTCCCGCCGGTCCGAATCAGTTTCACGATGTCGCTGTTCAAACCGATCGCAGCCATCGCCATGACGATGAAAAATTTCGACAGGTTCTTGAGTGGTACGAACACCTCCGTGCTGACGCCTGCCTGTACACAGACCGTCGTGATCACCGAAGCCAAAACAAAATACAGGATAAACACGGGAAACGCCCTGCGCAGGCTGAAAGCTTCACTATTTGGGGCAGTGCTGTTTTTCTCCGACTGTTTTGCACGAACGATCGAAAGAACCAGCGTAATCGGGATGATGGCCAGAGTACGTGTCAGCTTAACCGTGACCGCTTTATCCAGCGTCTGGTTCCTGAGGCCCCACATGCTGTCCCAAGTGGATGCCGCTGCGGTCACCGAGGAAGTATCATTAACGGCCGTCCCGGCAAAGATTCCGAAGGCGTCTCCGCTGGTAGTATCAAAGCCGATGGCACGCCCCAGGATAGGGAAGAAAACCGCCGCAAGGACATTGAAAAAGAAGATTACAGAGATTGCCTGCGCCACCTCATCATCATCCGCACCAATGACCGGAGCGGTCGCTGCAATCGCAGAACCTCCGCAAATCGAGGAACCCACACCTACCAGTGTGGAGATGTTCCCCGGGACATGCATCAGCTGGTGCAGCAGCCATGCGATAATCATCGAAGTGCTGATTGTACAAATGATGATCGGCAGGGACTGCTTTCCGGTTTCGGCGATCACCCCGAGGTCCATCCCGAATCCAAGCAGAACCACGGCTGTCTGCAGGATATATTTAGAAGTCCATCGGATCCCGCCTTCCGCAGGTCCTTTGTTTTTCCAGAACACAGTTACGGCCATTCCCGCCAGAATACCGATGACGGCTCCGCCGACAACCGGGAAGCGCTGTCCGATGATCCATGACGGAATGGCAATTGCAAGACACAGAAGAATTCCCGCGCCGTTTTTTCTTATAAATGACATGATAGATATGTCCTCCCTCTGTTTAATTTCATTGACAGGGATCATCATAGAATGGTAAATTCAAAATGTAAAATTATTTATTTCTTGTTTACGATACTATTTTTTTATTGATAAGTGTGTCTTATGCTGGACTTTCGAATCAATACGTTTCTGTGCGTCTGCCAGACCATGAATTACACCAAAGCCGCTGCGCAGCTGAACATTACGCAGCCGGCGGTATCTTCCCATATCCATTATCTGGAGGATTATTACGGCACATCGCTTTTTCTATACCGGAATAAAAAACTGTATCTGACCCGGCAGGGGGAAATTCTTAAGGAACGCCTGCAGGCCATGCAGAATGACGAGGTACAGCTCAAACAGGAACTTCGTCCGGAGGACACCGGGATAAAATGTCTGTCCTTCGGCGTTACCATGACTGTCGGTGAATATGCGGTTGTAAATCCGCTGGCCGGGTTTCTGAAACGGCATCCGGATATGAATATACACCTGAAATTTGGAAATACCGAGCAGTTGATCCATCTGCTCGAAGATGGCAAGATCCACCTTGCACTTGTAGAAGGATATTATCCCGGGGATCAGTATGAGAATCTGACTTACAACACAGAGGATTACATCGCGGTATGTGCAGCCGAGCATGTTTTCAGGAATGGGACGCCGGCCTCTCTGAGAGATCTTCAGGGGGAGAGGCTACTGATCCGGGAAAAGGGTTCCGGTACCAGAGAAATCATGGAGCGCAGCCTGTCCGCCCGGGGCATCCGGCTGCATGACTTCTCTCATTTCATCGAAGTGGAAAATATGCATACGATCACAGCCCTGCTGAAAGAGGACTGCGGGATTTCATTCCTGTATAAAATTGCCGTTAAGGAAGAGCTCCAAAACGGCAGGCTGCGCGAAATAAAGCTTCGGGATTTTTCCATGCAGCATGACCTCGACTTTATCTGGGAAAAAGGCAGTATCTATGCCGGTCAATACCGGAGGATCTGTGAGGAGCTGATCAAGGAAAAATGATGCGAACCATCACACTGAAAGAGCAGCGGCAGCGTGTGAACCTGTCACGAAAGTTGCACATGTCTCGTACAAGAAGAAACTTTAGTGCCAAGTTCAAATCTGATCTCGTCCTTGAGGTTCTGAAGGGGGAAAAGGAATCTATTCCGTGCTGATGGTTATCGTAACATCTCCTTGTGAAAGAAGATCTGCCATCTCTGCCTCATCCTTATCAGATATATGACCAAGCCTTGTGTATGACCAGCTGTTGGAGCCATAGAACACTACCATCTGATTGCCCGAATAAAGTACAATGTCACCTGAACTCGTTGTTGTCTGTTTATCATCTCGTGGCAAGCTCTGTCCTATGGAACCCACCTGTTCAAAACCGCCATACATTGACATCTGAATGGTAATATCACCATCTTTAGCCATATCCCGCAGTCTTTCTACAGCCTGATTGTCTTCCCACTCCACATTAACTTTTGTACCATCAATCATCATTATCATAGTACTATCTCCAACAGCTTCATCATCTGCTGATTCATCTTTTTCTGCCAGCTGATACATAGCAGTTCCCTCCGACATGACATTCTCTTCTGAGCTTTCTGTTTCAACATTTTCTGATGTTGATATTTCAGTTACTGCATTCTGATTATCACCGGAGTTTTTTGTATTTCCTGAACAGGCGCTCATACAAAACATGATTGTCATACAGAATGCTATCAAAATCATTTTTTCTTTCATATCAAGCATCCTTTATCTTAAAGACTTTCCAAACTCGAAAGCCTCGTTTAACTCTTCTGTTTTCCCGGATGCCTCACCCATATCACCTATGCCACCGCAGAATAAGGAACCTGAAAACTGAGCCTTTTCGAAGCAATCAACCCATCCTTGAAGTCCACTTTCTGCCTTTTTAGGCACAAACTCTTCATCCTCAGCTGCTACAGAGAGCATATATACATTTCTAAATTTATAATCTGAAGGATATAGAGGATTGAGCCTGTCCAAAAGAGTCTTCATCTGACCACTCATCTCATAGTAATAAATCGGAGTGACGAATACCAATGTATCTACGTTCTTTACTTTATCAGCAATCGTGGCAGCATCATCCTTAATGACACATTTCTGAGTATTCTGACATGCCAGACATCCTATACAAAAGCCTATGCTCTTCCCTTTAAGACTTATATGCTCCACATCATGACCTGATGCTTTTGCTCCTTCTATAAGCTTTTCAGTAAGTATATCTGAATTGCTATTTGCACGAAGGCTTGTTGAAATTACTAATACTTTGCTCATATCATCTCATCCTTTTATTTCAAATTCTCCTTAAAGAAGCTCTCCAGCTTGTCATAAGGAATATAATCCTTATCTCCGCCATCATATAGATCTGTATGCACCGCATCAGGGATTATCATAAGTTCTTTATTATCAGCATACTTGCTGTCTTTGATCATATCTGCATAAGCATCCTTTGAGAAATAACATGAATGAGCCTTTTCTCCATGAACAAGTAAAACTGCACTTCTGATCTCGTTGCTGTATTTAAGTATTGGCTGATTAACAAAGGATTCACAGCCGATTACATTCCAGCCATCATTAGAATTAAGGCTTCTCTTGTGATAACCTCTGTCAGTCTTGTAGTAATCATAATAGTCTTTCACAAAGAAAGGTGCATCCTCCGGAAGTGGATCTACTACACCGCCGCCAAGCTTATACTCACCTGCCTTAAGGTCTTCAAGTCTCTTAGCGCACATGGCAGCCCTCTTCTGATACCTTGCTTCCTCGCTGTCCTCGGAGTCAAAATATCCCTTGGCATTTACTCTTGTCATGTCATACATTGTCATTGCAGCTGTAGCTTTGATCCTTGTATCAAGAGCTGCTGTATTTATAGCCATGCCGCCCCATCCACAGATACCGATGATTCCAATCCTGTCAGGATCTACTTTTTCATTAAGTGAAAGGAAATCAACTGAAGCCATGAAATCTTCTGTGTTGATATCAGGAGATGCCATATATCTTACGTTCCCACCGGACTCTCCTGTAAATGATGGGTCAAATGCTATTGTTAAGAATCCTCTCTCTGCCATTGTCTGAGCATAAAGACCTGAGCACTGCTCTTTAACTGCACCGAATGGCCCGCATACAGCAATTGCAGGGAGCTTACCATCTGCATTCTTTGGAACATACATATCCGCTGCAAGAGTGATTCCATATCTGTTTACAAATGTGACTTTGCTGTGGTCTACTTTATCACTTTTCTTAAAGGTTTTATCCCATTCCGTTACAAGGTTCAGTTCTTCTTTTCTGATCATTTTACATTCCTCCGTTTTAATTACTTTTCTTTTTGGATCTGTCTTATCAAAAAATCCATGTTATCAACTTTCTTCTGACTGTCATGAAGTTCGTCCATCAGATGGCACCGGCATTTTCTAAGATCTCGAAGAAGCGTATCTGTATCCCCTTCTTCATACATCTTTTTCATAAAGCTTATTTCTTTCTCATCACAGCCCATGTCAGTAAGGCTTTCAAGAATCTTTTTAGTATCCATCTTTTTTGCTCCTTCTGATTTCATAGTAAATCCTTGACCAGGTTTTCGCTAATGAATAAAATAAATATCGTGATATTCGTCTTTGGAATAACACTTTAATTGTCAACTTCATGGAGGTTTTCATGGAAATAAAAAATCTCAGATATTTTCTTGCAGTTGCAAGGGAAGAAAATATGTCAAAGGCTGCTGAGCAGCTTCATGTATCACAGCCTACTCTTTCAAAGACATTAAAATCATTAGAGGAAGAACTTGGGAAGAAACTGTTTGTAAGGCACAGTTTCAGCATTTCGCTTACGGACGAAGGGATGCTTCTACGTGACCGTGCTCAGGATCTTGTGGCTATGTCAGATAAAATAGAACAGGAATTTAATTCCCTGGATGATATAACAGGTGGGGATATTTATTTTGGACTGGCCGAGAGCTATCAGATAAGATATCTTGCCAGAGAGATCTATAAGTTAAAAGAAAAATACCCCAACTTCACTTATCATATAACCAGCGGAGATACTGAGCAGGTTACTGAAAAGCTTGATAAAGGCATTTTAGACTTTGCTGTACTATGTGAAACACCTGACAGCAATAAATATGAATATGTTAAGTTTCCGGAAGCCGATGTATGGGGAGCAATCATATCTTCATCTCATCCCCTTGCAAAGAAAAAATCCATCCATGTCTCTGACCTGATAGGACAGCCCCTGTTTGTCTCTGAGCAAAGCTGGAACAATGAAATCAAAACATGGGCTAAAGAAAGATTTCCTAAGCTAAAACTTGAAGGCTCCTTCAGGCTATCTTATAACGGCTCTGTATTTGCAAGAGAAAACCTTGGAATACTTCTTGCATTTAAGGATCTGATAAATACCGAAGGAACTGACATGGTATTCAGACCACTTTCACCTGAACTGAAGTCAGAACTATATCTCATATGGAATAAATATCAGGCCTTTACTCCTATTGCTGAAAAGTTTCTGGAGCAGATAAAAAAGACTTTCAAGTAATTTTCAAGAAGGTCACAGCATAATAAATCTTGACACTATCCTTGTATTCGCCTTCACTGCTTCAAGGAAAGCATTGCTGACCGGATACAAATGACCACCTCCCTCCGGACATGAAAAAGGAGCCGATGTTACTCGACTCCCTCTCTGTAGCATTGCTGCTAAATCTCTTTTTCTGTTTAGAAGATCTGTCTAGGCAGCTTCAGTTTTTCCTTAGGTGGAAAGTCCTTATCGAACTCTTCCACATCCTCATCACTCACATAATATCCCTGTGGAGTCTGGTACACCCTGGTAATTCCATCAAGATATCCGGGAATCAGCTCTTTACAGAGAAAGAATGACGCATCTGCATCCTCCGGTAAATCATGATACCGAATGCCAAACTTACTGGCGTAGTCAAAACCGCTCTTGCCATAGAAACCGATGTTTCCTTCAAATAGAACCGCACCAAAGCCCATCTCTGCAGCTTTTTTCAAGGAATAGTCCAGTAAAGCCTTTCCATATCCTTGACGCTTCAGTTCTGGTGTAATGCCAATCGGTCCCATCGTCAGAACATCAATCACCCTTCCATCATCAGCCTCGATAATCGTCCTCATGAACATATTCTGTCCAATCAAACTGCCATCCTGCTCCATGACGAAATCAAGTTCCTGGATAAATGCCGGATCATCTCTAAGCACATGCATCACATAATGCTCGCTGCACCCGGGCTTATATACGTTCCAGAATGACTCCCTGACAAGATTTTCAACTGCTCTGTAATCGTTCTTTTCTTCCAAACGAATTGTATAGTCATTTTTATTCAATGTTTTTTACCTCCTGAAAACTTGTGACCAAAAGTTGCTTTTCAGCGGGAGGCTTGTTCGATTGTCAGCAAACCTCCCAGTTAGCCCACAATCTCCAGTGTGTTGTACTTTTTCAAACAGCACTCTCCTTAAAATGATTTTTTCGCCGTCTTAGCGGCAAGGGCATCATAACATATATCGTCAGTTCCCTCCACATATATTTAGAATTCTTTCAGCATGAAAGACACCTTGCCTACCAAAAACCTACCGAAAACCTACTTTTTCAAAAAATGTATCATCCGCAGTAGATCTGTATCGCCCGGTGAGTAAATTCAGCAGTTCCTTCTCCGCCCATCTTATTAATGTTCTCGGTGAATTCGCCGCCACCGGCATACATCTTACCGAGACTTGAAAGAATCTCCTTAGTACATTTATAAAAATGCTCGGTAATAAAGTCCTGCAGTTTCTTTACCTGATCCTGAACTACTGAAGATGCAGGATCCTGGTCCTTCATAGCTCCGAACTCTTCAAAGATTTTCATAAAATCGGTCATCATGCTCTCTTCTTCGCTCTTAGACCGATTTTCATTCTTCTCTTCGAATTCCTTATATTCCGGAGTATTACCCCACTGCTCTTTTGCGCGCCTGGCGTATTCATCTAATTTGCTTGAATCAAATGCTGTAAAATCCAAATGTCTCACTCCTCTCAATTTTAATTCACGGCACATACTGATCAGATTATCGATATGTTCCTTCTTTAATTCAAGAAGTTCTATCTGCTGGTCAAGTGCCAATCTCTTGTCAAAATCAGATCTGGTTACGATATCCTTGATATCCTTAAGCGGAAACTCAAGCTCACGAAACAGTAAAATCTGCTGAAGTCTCTCCAGCGCCGCATCGTCATACAGCCTGTATCCAGACTCGGTATACTCCGCCGGTTTTAAGAGTCCTATCTTATCGTAATACTGCAGCGTGCGTATACTCACTCCTGTCAGCTTACTCACTTCATTTACTGTCTTCATGGCTATCATCTCCTTCACGTGTGATTACATCATAAACTATTACGTTACGTCATAGTCAAGCAAAAATAAATAATTTTGCAAAAAAAGATCGGCCTCAAATCCATTTCTGAATTCCTTGCCGGTCTCCGCTTCGCTTCGGTCGTTGCTGAACACGTGCCACTGGCACGTAGCAACCTCTGCTTTTCCTTCTTTCGATTGTAAGTCTTTCCGCTCGGTACGCTCCTTGTCACGGGATTAAGTCCACCCCAGGTTCGTCTCTGCTTTGCGTGATACTCGCGCTGCGCCTTCTTACTTCGCTTATCCAGCGAAACATACTTGTTCATGACTGTTACCTCCATATTATATTTGGTTGCCCACACATATACATGGATGTCCATATAGATGTCGTAATAATCTCGCTGCATCTTTGTGCTATCATAATTGAATGAAAAAAGAATGGGAAAATCGTCTGTACTCCATAGAGGAGATGATGTTCTACGATGACCTGTTTGGCGATGAATGAGGAATGTTAGACGTCAGAGAGCACACAAGAACTATACGAAAGATTTAATCAGCGGTTTCCGGAGCCGATGACTTTAGGGGAGATTGCCGCAGAACTTGATCGAATGAATCAGCAGGAGGCTGAGGAGTACGATACGATTCTCTGCAATGAGCTTTTTGGTTCCGTTTGTTACAATTATCTGAAATATAATCAGAAAGAGCAAAAAGCTATCCTGCAATCCGAGGATTATAAAATATTCAAACGACGTTCAGCAAATTTAGTTCGACATACTTTTTATGATGCATGGTGCGCATTCTTAGAAGGTCGCAAAAAGGAAGTAAAGATATATATACACGAGTATATTCAAACCTTTGAGCACGAAACACCTCCTTATGGAGAAGCTGATGTTGCTTCGGGGGTGTTGTTGGCATTCAAAAATGCCTATGCCGGTTTCTGGAAGTATGTGAAACGGGAAATCGAATCGATCCCGCACGATGAGATAGCTGCTCAGCTCTGCGATGTCATAGAAGCATTTTATGATGCGCCCACAAACGAAGAGGCGTTGGAGGTACTTGAGACCGCATATCAGAAGTATCCGGAGAGCCCTACCATCAATGAAATGCTGGGCGTAGTTTACTATGATGAGAAACAGTATGGCAATGCAATTGCTGCATTTGAACGGCTTTACTCTGAGGAGACTGACAGCTACAATTCGACCCTTCATACACAGGATCAAATCAATTCCTTTTTGGGGTATGCGAACGATAAACTGAAGGATCGGAAGACGGCTATCTCCTATTATGAAAAGGCTGTAGAAATATATCCACAGTGTCCTTATGCCGCAAACAACCTCGGCTATCTCTACTACCGGGAGCGTCAATATGACAAAGCCTATTCCATATTGAAAAAGTGTATTGACGAAGGTTGGGAAACAGATCTTGCATTTCCGGTTACAAATTTCGCACGTGTTCTCTATGCAATGGGAAAATATACCGAGGCACGTGAATTTGTAAAGAACGCACCTGCAAAGGTTGCAACGGCTATACGAGATAAAATTGAGAATGCTCCAAAGCGGGATGCCGTAACGGCTATATCAGAAGCATCTGCTGGTGATATAGAAGAAGTCTCCGAACCGGTCGCCAAGGCTGTCATAGAACGAAAAGGTGTCCAGTTTCAGTCGGAAAAGGTGCTGGAGGATGAACTAACAATGCGGATGGAAGCAGGTATGGAGGTCTTCGGTCTGCCGCTGAAAATATATAAGCGTCGGGGTGAATATGGAAGGCAGTATATCTTTCCAAAAGGCCGTCTCGACATACTTGCCGAAGATTCAGAGGGAAACCTTTATATCATTGAACTAAAAAAGGACAGCGGCTACGATGACGCATATAAGCAGATCGTTGAATACATTGACTGGTTTCAACGGCATAAGGCAAAAGGAAAGAAGGTCTATGGGATCATTTGCCTGAATGCACCGGGCAAGGCATTGATAGAGGCTGTACGACAAGACAGCCGTGTGAAGTTGTTTGAATATCAGATATCTTACAGCGAAATCAAATAGAAAAAGGAGCAAGCAGGAGTAATCCTATGGAAGATACATATCCTATTTTTGAAGGAACGGCAGAAAAGATAATAATTGAATCCGAGGATAGCGGGTATTGTCCGCCTGCTCCCGGACAAGAGATAAAACAAAGGCTCACAATGAGAAGAAACGGGAGTGTCTCGCTCACACGGTATTTTTCCGGGGACTTTTCTCAGGTTCCACCCACAGCAGATTTCAAATCTATGAAAAGATACCGCAGTAAGCCTACAGAAAAGTTGATGGACTATCTCGCATTTCATTTTGGCAAGCCGTATATTCCCGAACTTGTATGTGACGGCGGTATGTGGGGAATCGAACTGACAAATTCCGAAGGCAAAAAATTCGTATACGTTGGCTCCCTCGTTGACGATATAGTAATTGGCGGCCTGAACATTTCTCAGATTGCTCGCCGCGTTCTTGAGATAGATGAATTGTGGATGTTTGACGGCGGAATGGTCAAAGAATCCCGGTAACAATAGCAAATGCCAAATGCAAAAAAGTGACTATTCCGTATTGTGCCTCTGAGCCATCACATATTTCAGTGTATCAGCAATAGAAAGAGCGTATGAAAAACGAAAGTTCTTTCACACGCTCCTCTTATAATCTCTATATGTGTAGTTGTGGTTCATTGCCGGAAATTCCGGCAACTAAAAACCGGAAGCACAATTTGCACTGGCTTCCAGCTGGTAATTACTGTTCATTTATTCAGGCACATACAAACTGGGATTTATCGATCTGACTTTAATAATGCGTAGATGCTCACATCGCAGACACCTTGATTATTAACTGCCGCGCTTCTCAAGGTACCTTCATATTTCATTCCACACTTTTTCATAACCAGTCCTGAATGAGGATTATTTACATCGTGTTTTGCCTGGACGCGATTTGCGCCAACCTGGTCGAACATGAAATCTATTACTGCACGCAACGCTTCAGAGGTGATTCCCTGATTCCACCACGGCCTGCCAATGCAGTAACCGATTTCTGCCATCTGCGTTTTTTCATTAGTTGATACGACAGAAATTGAACCAATCGGTTCATTGATATCTTTCGGCACAATTGCCCACTGATAAAAGTCCGGCTTTTCATAGGACGTAGTCCATTCATTCAATATATGGATTGCGGTATCCAAACTGGTATAAACAGGCCATGTCAGAAACTTTGTAACCTCTTTATCGGATGCCCAATTCCGAAACATAGCATCTGCATCTTCTATTACGAATTTTCTTAACAGTAATCTTTTTGTTTCTATCATGCGGGTTCCACAATGGTTCATGCTTACCCTCCAAATTCTGATTTATCTTTCTCTTTTATGTCTTTCGATCAGTAAAAGGATAAACATGCCTAACCAAATGACCCATGCGATCAATGTTCCCTTTATAGGAAAAATGAAGTCAATAGCAGCTCCAATGAAAAAGGGAATCGACCATAGCATCATATGCTTTCCGTAATCCTTACACATTTTCTTCTCATCATATTTTTTGCGTTCTTCAGCGGACTTCATATTATAGCCTGTTAAGAAGTTCGCTGCTTTCCCGTTTGATCTGTAAAACAAGAACCCAATCAAAAAGAAAATGGCAGCCATTGCCAGGTCCAGGATTATGCATGATTCCTTTAACGACATATTCATTTACCCCCTGCTTCTCCATTCACTTACACTGACTATGTATCATTTACCACGCTCGTGATCACTGCTCTTGCAATCTCTCAAAACTTGAGGTCGCAATTTGCGGCCTCAAGCGACTGCGCCTACAAGTCGAACATACCATAAAGTGCCCAGGATGATATTTACCAGCAACCGGCAGCCTTCCCAGTGGGAGGAATTCTTCGATGGAAAGGATGACCTTCTGGCAACTCTGGACAGAATTTTCGATAAAGCCAAGGTGTTCATGATTAAAGGTGAAAGTTACCGCGGCAGGGAATGCCAGACACTGGCTGTAGAAGCAGGAATTGCAAACGAAAATGTAAAGTAACCGGATAATGAGATCCGGATCATTGATGCGTTGGCTGATTTAATGCGACCGTTTTTTGGCTGGAATAACCCGACCCAAAATGGCTGAAATCACCCGGCGCTAACATAATCAATGTTTAATGTTCTACATCTACGATCATTTTGCTGTGTGGAGGGAGCTCTAAAGAAAGTCAAAGATGCTCATCTGTCTGTCAATCCAGGACGCCTGTTTGGCAGTGTGTACAATATCATGCTCTGTGAGATGTCCGATTAACAGCGGAGACGAAGGATCATGCTGACTCATATTATGGAGAACAGCGGATTGGTCGTAGTTGGCATAGCAATAAAGGCAGCCGTGTCCGCAGGTGTTGTACTCGCCAATATCAGCGCCAAGGAGACAGGAACACCCCTGCCGTGCAGGGGAATGGGTTGGCACGAGAAGTCTCTTTCCTATGGCATTTTCAATGACCTTCTTACAAAAACACCCTTCTGCATCCACATGGCTTCTGACAAGGGCTCTGTCTTCCAGACACAGGTGAATCTGCATACCCAGCCTTTCGGCAGTCATATTGAAAGAATCGATCAGCTCATTCTGTACGGACATCGGAACTGCCGATGCCTCTGGAAAATTGCGCTTTGTCTTTTCATACAGATCAAGGAAGCTCACTACACACTGATCGGTATAGGGCTTTAATTTCCCAGCCATCTCAGCGAATGTCCGTTTGTGGAAATCAACCGTATATTTTCCGAAAATAAAGACCGGATCGTACCTCCAGATGACACTCCTTCGGCCGGCGTAACGGGAAAGAGCTGCAAAGGCGTTCATAACCTTCTTCTTTTCCGGAACATGCGGCTCTATCTCCGTCCCGTAAGGAGTGATGGTCACCATGAAGAAAGTGCGGAATGCGTCCAGTTCATGGATCCTGTTCAGCATAGGAATTGGATTTTTTGTGCAAAAAGAGATGACATCCACAACTGACGGGTCCAACCTGTATTTTGTCACGGAGACCGGATTGTATGGGTTCCTGACAAGGGCATATCTCTCGCGAATGCGGTTATAGAACCAGTCCGAAAAGAAGGCTGGGATATCCGTTCGGCTTCCTGCGTTGATAATCATTGCATACCTCTGAAATCCACTGTGCACATACCATTTCAATTCTGCACAACTTATCTGCAATCTGCTGATTTTCGAGACAACTGAACGGATAAAGGCATCAGAAATCATATTCCCGCACTTGCGCATTGCGGATACCGAATGAAGCGAACTCCTCGTTCGTCATGTCATGAAAATATGACTCGATAATTCTGGAAATGCCGTTGTGTGCAACGAGCAGATATGTCTTCTCCGGATCCCTTTTCAGATCATCGATCAGATTGTAGATGCGCTGTGCCATTCGCATCATGGATTCGCCGCCGTCAAAGCTGTCACAGAAGTTCTGCTTTGCTCTGGCAAACTCTTTTCCGTCTCGGGCGGTTCCCTCCCATTTGCCGAAATTCTGTTCAATGAGCCTTTGCTCGATCCGCATCGGCACACCGGTCATCACAGAAATTTCCTTTGCCGTGTCATAGGCACGGCTGAGCGGTGATGTCAGGATTTCATCGATGGTGATTTCTCCGGCATCCATCTTCAGCTTCAGGATTCTTCCTGTCTCTCTGGCCTGCTCATGCCCCAGCTCTGTCAGGGGACTGTCTGTTGCGCCGCAGATCTTATTTTCAACGTTCCATACTGTCTGGCCGTGCCGGACGAAGTAAAATTTACCCATAGTTGTGTTTAAGGCTCCCTTGATAAAATAATATTGAGAATAATCCTTGAATGCATGATCAATCTTGAAGAGCCGGATATACTGCATTCAGCAAAGAATCAGAATATGTAATCGAGAATGAACATTTAAAATTCTTAAATCAGAAGAGGTCCAGCGTGTTATCCAGATAGAGTTCTTCCCGCACAGCGATCTGGTATTCCGGTTTTGTCATGTAATAAAGAATGAATTCCAAGAGAAGAGCACTGCCAAGTCCGCGTCCCTCGATCTTGAAATTGGAAAAGCCCATTGGAAGGTAAATTTGTTGGATGCCCTCTATGCTGATGAAAGCAGGATTTTTCATTGCCGCAAAGAACCGGTAGCCTTTTTCTGCCTCCGGTGCATTGCAGTGAAAGGCAGAATAGTCCTCTCCTGGATGGGCATCTTCTCCAAGATTCCTAAAGCTTACGGCTTCGTAACAGCGCTTTCTGTCTTTGCATCCAATCCAGCAGCACTCATTGCAGAGGAATTCAACCTTATTCTTTTCGGTCTGTGACAGCGCTGCCAGTCTGGAAAATGCCTTATTGAGCCGAAAATCAGGAACGACATAAAGGAATTCCTTTCGATCCAATTCTTTTTTCAGCGCTTCAAATTCTGTCAGAACTTTTGTTGTAGAGGAGACATAATAAAAATCCGGATACTCCTTCGTCATATAGGAGAGGAGGAGATCCGAAGTAATGATGATGCCATTTCCAGGTTTGTGAAAGAGCCGGCTTAGCGCGTTGCATCTGTGATCGGACAGATGTTCCTCCCGGAGCAGTGCATTACTGAAAGTAAGTCGTGCAGAAATGCCATACTGCCTCGTCAGTGTCAGCACCTTCTGAGGATCCGTGCCGCTCTCTTCCACTCGACCGCCGGCCCAAAGACAGTCTGATGGCGCCCCGTATATGGATCCAATTTTACACCAGTTATAAAACCAATCTCTGTGATGGAGATACAGCGGCAGAAATTGACGATAGAATTCGTAAAACTCGAAGAGACCAGGCAGATGATAAAAAGCCGTCATACGTCTTCCTTCCTGAGCTGTACTGCTTTTGTTCTGTAAGATTCCGGCAGGGCATCCAAATCTACCTGGACCATTTCTTTTGTCATCCTCATTGTTGATTCTCCACATTGTGACCGGCGCGCTGGTGACTGCGCGCCGGTCACGGTGTCATTCGATCTCATCGAAGTAGGAGCTGTCCTTGTGACAGATCGGACACTCAGCCGGTGGATTGACATCCTCGCAGATATAACCACAAATGCGGCACTTCCACTTCTTAACAGGATCGAAGTAGGATCTGTCCATATGACAAATCGGACACTCAGCCGGCGGATTATCTCCTTCATAGATATAACCGCAGACACGACATTTCCATTTTCGTGTTGCAGATCCGGGCGTTGTCACTTCCTCATAATCGCCGGTGCGTTCTGACCTTGCATTTTTGCCTGTTTCTTCTCCGAAAAAGGCTGCTGCACCGTTTTTCGCTTCTGCTCCATCTACGTCAAATGTCAGTAGTGTCTTATATTTTCCGGCATCTTCACCGAGCAGCCCACTCCTGTCCGTGTAGGATGTATGGAGCATTTCTTCAGCGATCGGCGAGAGAGGCTTTCTGTAAAACTCTTCGTACAGCTGCTTCAGCTCTGGATTCTCATGACTCTTTCGCAGCTTCATCTGCGCATCCCGCTTGTAAAGACTTTCAATACGGGAATCCACCATAGTTCTGCGCTCTTCCACATCGGCTTTCGGCTGTCCTCCGCCGCCAATGCATCCTCCCGGACAGGTCATGACCTCAATAAAATCATAATGTTTTCCGGATTCCTTTGCCATGGAAAGGAATCTGCGGACATTCGATGTGCCATAGATCACGGCCAGCTGAAGGCGCAGTGTTCCGATTTCTACGGCCGCTTCACGGATTTCCTGCATGCCGCGGACGGGCTCGAGTGTGTACAGTTCCTTTGGAGCAGGTTCATGTGTGACAAATTCGTAGGCAGTGCGGACGGCAGCCTCCATGACGCCGCCTGTGTTGCCGAAGATTACGCCTGCGCCGGAGGCCTCTCCCATCAGCTTGTCGAATTTTGAATCCTCCAGCGTTGAAAAATCAATGTCAGCCTTTTTCGCCCAGTCTGCGAGCTCACGCGTTGTGATGACATGATCCATATCTCTGAGACCGGGAAGATCCAGATACCTGGCGGAAGCATTCATTTCTCCGCGGCGGATCTCGAATTTCTTAGCGGTACAGGGCGTCAGCGCCACATTTACAATTTTCTTTGGATCTATCCCCATTTTCTTTGCAAAATAGGTCTTGATCGTAGGGCCCTGCATCCCTATAGGGCTCTTTGCGGACGAAATATTCGGCAAAAGCTCGGGGTAATAGATCTCGGCAAACTTCACCCAGGCCGGACAGCAGGATGTGAACTGAGGAAGTGGCTTATTGTGCGTTGTAAGCCTCTCCACAAGTTCGCTGGCCTCCTCCACAATCGTCATATCTGCCGCGAAATTTGTGTCGAGCACATAATCTGCGCCCAGTTTCCGGAGGAGTGCAATCATCTTTCCTTCGACAAAGCTTCCTCTTTGCATTCCGAAAGCTTCGCCCAGGGAAACCCTGACGGATGGTGATGTACTGACGATAAGAACCTTATCCGGATCCTTTGCTGCGGCTATTACGGCGTCCATCTCCGGTGTCTCTGTTATCGAGCTGACCGGACAGACATTCGCGCACTGGCCGCAATGGATACAGACGGCAGTGTCGTTGGTCTTTGACAGGTCATAATAGCCGAGCACGCTGATATAATCCCGGCAGATGTCTCTGCACTGACCACACTTAATACAGAGATTTTCTATGCGGCGGATGGCAGGATTGTCTGCCTCAATTGGAACACGGATGCTTTCTGATAAATGTTTTCCCACTGCGCGCCTCCTTTTTTTATTGAAACTTACGCCTTTTCTTGTTCTGTCATCCTTCCGGGTCAGCTCATCAGAAAATGGCTGCAGGAAAGATCGATCCTGCAACCATTATACACCTGCCTGTGTTTCCCCGCCTTAAAAATTACACCGACCGAACTTTTTCAAATATCAGAGACCGATTTTCCCCCAGGCGGTAATTTTCAGGTGACTTGGTCACCAAAAAAATCCTGCGGACATTCAAGAGCCGTTTCCCCAGAGGAAAAAATGCCGGCCTGGCAAATGTATATTTTTTTATCTGTTTTTTCAGTTTACCATGATACCGGAGACGACAAAAGACCCGGGAAGCATTTGCACAATCGCATCGGCCTCCCGGACAAATTGCGATTTATCTTTCTCTTCTATGTCTTTCGATCAGTAAAAGGATAAACATGCCTGACCATATAACCCATGCGATCAATGTTCCCTTTATAGGAAAAATGAAGTCAATAACAGCTCCAATGAAAAAGGGAATCGACCATAGCATCATATGCTTTCCGTAATCCTTACACATTTTCTTCTCATCATATTTTTTGCGTTCTTCAGCGGACTTCATATTATAGCCTGTTAAGAAGTTCGCTGCTTTCCCGTTTGATCTGTAAAACAAGAACCCAATCAAAAAGAAAATGGCAGCCATTACCAGGTCCAGGATTATGCATGATTCCTTTAACGACATATTCATTTACCCCCTGATTTTCTATTCACTTACACTGACTATGTATCATGTACCACGCTCGTGATCACGGTCTTGCAATCTCTCAAAACTTGAGGTCGCAATTTGCGGCCTCAAGCGACTGCGCCTGCAAGTCGAACATACCATAAAGCGCCCAGGAGGACAATGAATACTTCTCACTTTACCTTTTCTCAAAGAGAAGGATCTTCTGCTTTCAAGTCTTTTCCTGCTGTCTGCAATCGAGTAGGAGGCGGTGACTAACCGCCGTCCTCTCACAACACCGTACGTACCGTTCGGTATACGGCGCTTTCAATAGTTGACGTGCACAGACTGATAGGCCGTGGCTAA
>NZ_JBQKIK010000037.1:0-23495 GCF_052117805.1 Bilifractor sp. LCP21S3_F8
TACTTGCACTGGTCAAAGCGCTCAAACTGTCTGACATACTCAGCGAGTTTGAAGTTCTCTGACTCTCACTGTTCGACAAAGAAGCAGACCGGCTGATGCTTTCAGATTGAGATACGGACGTGCTTTCCTTTGTCGAAGCACTTACACTACCGAAAGCACTTGCACTACCGGAAGCACTTGCACTATCGGAAGCACTTACACTGGTAGAAGCACTCAAACTGTCTGACATACTCAACGAGTTTGATATTCTCTGACTCTCACTGCTCGACAAAGAAGCAGACCGGCTGATGCTTTCAGATTGAGATGCGGACGTGCTTTCCCTTGTCGAAGCACTTACACTATCGGAAACACTTGCACTACCAGAAGCACTGACACTATCGGAAGCACTTGCACTGGTCAAAGCGCTCAAACTGTCTGACCTACTCAACGAATTTGATATTCTCTGACTCTCAATGTTCGACAATGAAGCAGACCGGCTGATGCTTTCAGATTGAGATGCGGACGTGCTTTCCTTTGTCGAAGCACTTGCACTATCGGCAACACTTGCACTACCAGAAGCACTTACACTACCGGAAGCACTTGCACTGGTCGAAGCACTCAAACTGTCTGACATACTCAGCGAGTTTGAAGTTCTCTGACTCTCACTGCTCGACAAAGAAGCAGATCGGCTGATGTTTTCAGATTGAGATGCGGACGTGCTTTCCCTTGTCGAAGCACTTACACTATCGGAAACACTTGCACTACCAGAGGCACTTACACTACCGGAAGCACTTACACTATCGGAAGCACTTACACTACCGGAAGCACTTGCACTGGTCAAAGCGCTCAAACTGTCTGACATACTCAGCGAGTTTGAAGTTCTCTGACTCTCACTGCTCGACAAAGAAGCAGACCGGCTGATGCTTTCAGATTGAGATGCGGACGTGCTTTCTCTTGTCGAAGCACTTGCACTATCGGAAGCACTTGCACTACCAGAAGCACTTACACTATCGGAAACACTTGCACTACCAGAAGCACTTGCACTGGTCGAAGCACTCAAACTGTCTGACATACTCAACGAGTTTGATATTCTCTGACTCTCACTGCTCGACAAAGAAGCAGACCGGCTGATGCTTTCAGATTGAGATGCGGACGTGCTTTCCCTTGTCGAAGCACTTGCACTATCGGAAGCACTTGCACTACCAGAAGCACTTACACTACCAGAAGCACTTACACTACCGGAAGTACTTGCACTATCGGAAGCACTTGCACTGGTCGAAGCACTCAAACTGTCTGACATACTCAACGAGTTTGATATTCTCTGACTCTCACTGCTCGACAAAGAAGCAGATCGGCTGATGCTTTCAGATTGAGATACGGACGTGCTTTCCTTTGTCGAAGCACTTGCACTATCGGAAGCACTTGCACTACCAGAAGCACTTACACTACCGGAAGCACTTGCACTGGTCAAAGCACTCAAACTGTCTGACATACTCAGCGAGTTTGATATTCTCTGACTCTCACTGTTCGACAAAGAAGCAGACCGGCTGATGCTTTCAGATTGAGATGCGGACGTGCTTTCCCTTGTCGAAGCACTTACACTACCGGAAGCACTTGCACTACCAGAAGCACTTACACTATTGGAAGTACTTGCACTGGTCAAAGCACTCAAACTGTCTGACATACTCAGCGAGTTTGATATTATCTGACTTTCACTGTTCGACAATGAAGCGGACCGGCTGATACTTTCAGATTTTCTTTCGGAATCCCGTTCGGACGCACTTGCGCTTATACTGTTTGCTGCGTTGGAGTTTGAAATACTTTCTGAACCAATACTGTTGCTCACGCTTTGTGAACTCGATAAACTTGTCGATTTGCTTGTACTTGCGCTCGTCGATTCACTCTCTAAACTGCTGCTCTGCGATGCAGATTCCGATGCTGCGCCTGCAGACTGAGAACTTACCGATGACAGGCTTACGGATGCAGAACCGCTGGCACTATCTGACTGCGATTTTTCCTCAGACATGCTTGCGGATGCATTCTCGTTGCTGGCTATACTATGGGACTCACTTACACTTGCAGATACAGAAGCGCTTTCCTGCTCCGATTGCTTCATCGACTGCGATTCATGGATTGAAGCAGACCTGGAGAACTGATTGGAAATGCTTTGAGATAATGACTGGCTCGTACTCTCCGAACTACGTTTGATACTCTGACTTTGCGAAGCGGATGTACTCGTACTGTGACTTGCAGATTCGCTATCCTTCTGCGAAAGTAACTCGCTCGAACGTGATGACGCCGATTCACTTTGTCTGCTTGAAACAGACTCTGATGTCGACTGGGACATAGATGCCAGTTCACTGACACTCCTCGCATCATTTGTGTAGTCCTTTTCCGGTGTGATAGTAACCACGCCTCTATTAGTTGTTTCCGCTCCCTTATCGCTCTCCTTTACTGTGGGATGAATCGTAAATCCACGTGCCGTATCACTCCGGTAATATGCACTGCTACTTGAGGTTGCCTGTACGCTGACCACAACATTTGCAATGGCCTTTCCCCATTCTTCATAGTCACCAAGGGACGTATCAAAGGAGACAGTAACAGTGCCATTTACATTGATCTTTTCTGTTGTGGAATAGCTGTCGCCCCAGTATCTACCCTTATAATCAATGGTTGTAATATTAGAACCGAGTGCCTCTTTTTTATATCTATTTGGTTTATCAGCTCGACTATATGAATCATTATTGTTGTAAAAACCATTTTCTAATGTATAGGTGTTTCCACCCGCATCTTTCACTGAGATGTTTTGAGGTGCCCGGGCGCCGCCGACAACATTTAAATAAAATCCAAAATACTGCCGAGAATTATTTACGGCATTCTTTGCCTGATATTCAAACTCCCAATGAATGTTGCCAGTATCAAGATTCAGCGTTCCCGTTACATTCTTGATAGTATTAGCCAACGGCTGGATATATCTTGTGCCGTTATACTCAAAGACCTTGACTTCTGTTACTTTCTGGATACCGGCTATTTCACTCGCAGACGCGGAGGTGCTGGTACTGAGAGATGCCGATTCAGAAGAGGATGCAGATACAATCTGACTTTCAGAACCCGAAGTACTGTTCGAGAGACTCTGACTGTCTGATAATGATACAGAAGTCTCGACGGAAATGCTTCCACTCTGGCTGTTCGCAGCAGAATCAGAAACGCTTTCCGAAACCAGCTGACTCTGCTGTTCGGAACCTGCTGCAGATTCCGACACAAAAGCACTTGTCTGTGCAGATGCCACCTGTGAAATTGACGTTGACTGACTTGCCGATTCTGACACAGCGCTGTTGAGCATACGTCTGCTTTCTGAGGCTGAAGCAGATTCACTTACACTCTCACTTGCTGAAGCAGATTGTGTTTGAGAAGCCATTGTGCTGCCGGAAACCGAATCCTGCAGACTATCACTTTCCCGGAGGCTTGCCGACGCAGAAAGTGAATCGCTGTCAGAGGCAGACTGACTCGATAGATCATTTGAGGCTCCTTCAGAAGCAAGTCTGCTGGCTGTTTCGGACAGACTTTCAGAATCCGCCTGATCCTGATTGCTGTTGACGGCAGACATCGACTGACTGGCTTTCTGAGATTGTGCGGCAGCCTCCCCGGCAGAAACCTTACTGTCTGCTGAACCTGTCAGTCCTTCATTGGATGTTTCCGATCCGGTATCAGATTCCGAGACGGATAATGCCTTTGATTCCGAAGCAGTTGCCTGTTCCAGTACACTTTCGCTCGCCCATCCGGATTCGGAAAGATTTTCAGCCTCAGCAGCATATACCTTATTCCCCTGGCCGAAAATCGCGGTTCCGCCCAGAAGAGCGCCTGTCGCTGCGACTCCTTTTAGAAGAGTATGTTTTCTCTTTCGATTAACAATCTTTGTTAAGCTTTTTTTCTTTCTCTTTTTCATCGTTGATACACCTGCCTAAAGTCATCTATCGCTGTCATGCCTGTTGAAGTTGTTGGACTTCTGCAATCGTATAACCAGAACGATATTAGATACTTTTAATTTTGTTTTTTGATTATAGCACCTCTCCTGTAAAAATGTGTGAAGAAACTGTATCCATCGTCCATACGATCCGGATCGCCGGAAATCCGGCATCGGGATACTGAGACCCCTTAATATTGAAATTTGGAAAAATGAACCTGGAATGACAGAATGCCGGAATCAGAGTCACAAAATTTTGAGACGCCGTGATCCACCTGTATCACTGCGACTAGACTGTTATCAATTGCGGCGTAAAACCCACAGGCTTGCCCGTGGGAGCAGTCAGAAGCTCAACGCCTTACGTGGAGGGCATCTGACGTTCGAACAATTCCCGGTACGTGTCTGTTCTCTCGCTCATGGCAGCCTGATGCTGCAGCGACAGTGCAGCGGGCAGACGATCCGGATCAGCGGCAAATGAGCAGAGATCCGCCGCGTCGTGGAAAATATGTTCCTTCGCGACATACCGGTGTTGATGAATGGTTGTCTCAAACCCCAGAATCAGCTGATTATTCAGAAAAGCACGCTTTACGCTGGAGAGGATTTCACCGCCATGATTGATGTCGAAATAATAATCACATCTGCGGAACAGTTCGTTCACTGTATTCTCCTTCACCACGGGATACAGCCTTACATTCGGATAGCGTCCGAATGCCAGAAGATGGGCCGACATTTCCGTGACCGCCGCAATGTGGAACACCATCTGCGGCAGACGCTTCACAATCGTCTCAAGCTCTTCGATCTGATCGGAATTGGTGCAGATCAAAATATCGGGGCGGCAATGATTTTCCCTTTCAAAGGGATAGACAAAGCCCAAAGGCCGTACCCATTCCTCCGGAGCACCAAGCTTGATCAGTTTCTGCCGGCTGGCCTGATTCTGTACATAGATCCTGCGGGTGTGTGAATGTCCGCTCAGGATCATCTGCATATTTCCGGGAATATCTTCGCGCGGACCCTCCTGCCAGAAGAGAAAACTGTCTGATGGAAAACGCTCGCTGACAAAGAGCGGCGTTGACAGTGAATTATAAAAGATGCGCTTCCCGTCCGCCTTTAACTCACGGAGCATTTCCATGACGAGCTCCGTCCGGTTTTTATAGATATACGTTTTTTGATTGCGCGTGACGATAATGTCGCCGGTCACATCGTTCTCTACCACGCATTCCTGGCCGTCATCATTAAACCACGAACGGCAGAACCGCTTCCCGCTTCGATTAAAGACCGTTCTCGCATACAGGAGTCCGTGACAATCGTAATGGTCGGTGCAGCGGACAATGCCCTGATCGTCCAGCCAGTCCACCTCACTGACCAGCCGGCGATGCGCCGGCTCCGCATAAAAAATACGGCCGCGGAGATGATGAAGATCATGGATCTCGCCGCCACTGCCTGTACCGCTGATTTCCCAGTAATCCGGCAGCTCGATCTGATTGAAATAACGCGGACTCCCTGCCTTCCAACCGGCATGTAAGATACGATATGCATTCACGGACTTTGTATTGCTACGATCTTTCGCACTGAATCCGTTCAAGCCGGCACCCTTCTCACCAGATTTCTTTTTTTCAGGATCGCTGCAGAACCACCGGAAGACGGACAGAACATCCGGCGGCAGAAAGCCCTTGTCCTCAATCACGACAACAGGTCCGGCAAAACCCGCACAGCGCAAAGACTGCTTCAGCATATCAGCCATCTCATCGTAACAATCAAGCAGCAGGATGCCGTCAGTCACTCTTACACCGACAGAGGCATTTCCATCGATCGGATCATTTGGTGACATACCGGTACAAGCATTTCTTTTTTCCAGATTAAATTTTTTTGTATCAGTTCCAGTATTATTTTTTACCGGAACGATTCTTTTCATATCGGTTCCGGTATTTCTTTCTACCAGATAATTTATTTCTACATCGGTATGAGCATTTATTTTAACCGGATCACTTTTTTCCATTTCCGCATCACCTTTTCTGTCAAATAAGATTGTGCAACCGCATACGAATGTTTATGAAAGGAGGCACGGTCGGCCATCTGAAAGTATTTCACCACAGCCGCAAAAAGGCCCTCCACATGCTCCGGTATGGACATATCCTCGTCCACGGGAATCAGATAGCCATTTCTGCCGTCGTCAATAAAAGTCGGGTTTCCATACGGAACATCAAAGCCGATAATGGGCAGACCGCTGCCGACGGCTTCCATCAGACTCAGGCCAAAGCCCTCACTGGTCGACCCGGACAGATAGAGTTCATAATTTCGATAGACATCGGTCATATCGTACTGCCCCATCAACCGGATATAGCCATCCGCCTGATTCTCCCGGATCAGCTGCAGGAGCCGCTGCTGTTCGCTGCCTTCACCGTAGATGTCCAACGTAAGCTCCGGGATCTCCCTCTTCGCCTTCACACAGGCCTCAATGACCCAGTCCACATGCTTCTCCGATGCCAGCCGGCTGGCAGTCACAATAGAAAAAGGCCTCCGTGCGGTATCCGGATAGCGGAGATGTTCCAGACTGCCCACCGGAATCGTGCGGATCTCAGGTACCTCTCCCGTGTACTTCTCAAACTGGGCGCGCATGAGATCCCGCTGTGCATTGGTAGAAGTGATAAAAAAAGAAATATGCCGCGACATATCAAAGGAATACTCATAATAATTGTTCCAGAGGATATTCCGGTCATCAGTACTTCCAACACTGTAATGATCCGCATGCACCACGATGCCGACACTGGCAGGCCCACAGTTCTGCAGAATTGCCTGCCCGATGCCGGTCGTCCGGTCAATGATGACGACATCCCTGTGGTTCAGATGCAGACACCGGACCAGATACCCGACCAGCTCCTCCTTGGAATATAAAATCTGATCGGGAAAACGATACATGACATCGCCGTCATCAGTGATTTCCTCATACGCGACAGAACCGTCCGTATTGAAAAAACGGCGCAGATACAGATGAGCCTTATTCTCGAGCGGAGCATAATATTCCGAATAGATCCGTCCGTAGGTAAAATAATCCTTGCGGATCAGACGGCCGCCGGACACATATTCCACACGATGCAGCAGGTTCTCCTGATCGTTGACAAAATAAAGCGTGCAGAAATCATGATCCGAAAAAAAGAGACGGCCGATTTTTCCAGACCGCTGCACACGGTAATCGACATCCGCGAGAGTTTCCTGAAAATCTTCCAGCGTATAAGTGACCGGCGCCGTATGAAAATCCGTAAAATAAGTATAGAGCCACAGGATTTCCTTATCCTTGAAGCCCATCTTCTTCGTATAATGTTCGATGTTCTCCCGCGGAAACATATCCGTGAAGATAAAACGGGCAGGCTCATCAATGGCGCGCAGCATGCGCGCCCGATACAGCTGGGCATACTCCACGCCACTGGAAGCCCTGCCGATGCCCAGGTTGAAATTGTAGATCATCGCTCTCCTCCTGCCTTACATTCATGTCTGATGTCTTCCACTTACTGCTGCTTTGATCCTCGCTGCCAGGCTGTGTATCCAGAGATAGATTCCTGTTCCGGCGGTGCTGAGCAGAATCCGCCAGATTGATATTACAAGATGCTCTGCTTCCGGGTTCTTCGGGAAGGCCAGAAAAGCGTCAAGATATGCCCTTGGGATGCAGTCAAGGGCATGAAAACAAAGAATCTGATTGCTGTATCTCCCATACCAGGAAAGAGTCCCCCGCAGAAATCGGGTATGAGCTCCTATCCACGCGCTGAAACGGAATACCACCATGCATCCGCAGATCGCTGTAATAAAAGAGAAAATGCCCATGGGATATAAACGGGAAGCAAGTTCAATCGGGCAGTAATAAATTCCCGATATCCATATGACTCCCTCTGCCAGCATCGCAATATGCCCGGATGTGCGAAGATTGGACAAGGAACCGCGTCGTTTTGATCCTGTCTGTCGCATTTTTATATCATCTGCCTGTCTCCGGTCTGTCACCGTAGTATCTGTCTGTCTCCTGTCTGTCCAAGGTTTTAAACGATCCGTCCATCCGCTTTGCTGCAGGAAAAAGCCAAAACAATAAAATCCGACAGACGCCATTGCAACATCGAGATTCAGCGGCAGCCAATGCCGTCCCTGCATTCCCCATGCGATTCCGACAAGGCACACAGCCAGAGACAAAACCGCGAGCCGGAACAGTCTGCCTCCGGATATGTGATATAACAAACGGAAAATCCATCTGGTCAGGAAAAATGCCGGAAAAAACCACAAGGCCCAGACCATTCCAAGATCCGCAGGATACATATTCAGATTCTGCCAGGAAGCTGCCCAGAACATCTGACGCAGATAATATACAAGATTCAGGCTCCCGGACCACAAATCCAACACAAAAAGAACTAGCGCATATGGGAGAATTATTTTTCTTAAATCCGTGAGCAGCGCTGATTTCACAGACTTCTGCCGGAAACACATACCCCCGGTTATGAAAAACAGCGGCATGTGAAAGGAAAAAATAAAATCTCTCACATGTCCTCTGCTTACCACATGCCCTATGATCATCAACAAAATCGCAATTCCTCTCGCGACATCGATAAAAGGAATACGATTTCCTTTTCGTACTTTGTTCATCTTAAATGTATCGTGCAAAACGAATAACCCTGAAATACCTTTCTTTCATTATGATCTTTATAAAATAACCGTTATAATATGATCTTTATAAAATAACCGTTATAAACGGAAGGGATAAGCGGAAGAAGATTGAGCGCTAATTCTCCGGAGATTTACCAAATAACGCATTTTCTCTGATCCGGGTATTTTCCTTCACGTGTGGAAGACTCAATAAATAGAATAACATACCTGAGCCAACCCAGACTCCTACGATCACCCATTCTACACCGGACAGCGAACTGCTTCCGACCGGCAGGTATAAAGACACAAAGAACAGCGAGATCATGACAGCGATCATTCCTACGATCATTCCATGCTTTACCCTAAAGGGTCTGGGCAGGTCTTTACAGGTTCTTCTGAGAATCACAAAGGAAATGGCGACCATTAAATAGGCGATCACGGTACCGAATGCGCTTGCGTCAACAAACCATCCGAGTGAATTTTTTCCCAGAAGCGGTGTGAGGATCGTAATGATACCGATGAAGACAATCGCATTTCCCGGTGTATGATATTTCTTGTGAAGCTTCCCGAAGAAGTCCGGAAGCATCTTAGCCCGGCCCATGGAATAAAGTACTCTGGTTGCGCCGATAATAAAGCCATTCCAGCTGGACAGGATTCCCATAATCGCTGTAACAACAATCAGTTTACCTGCAATCGGATTATTCGCCGCATAATTCACAGCGTTTACCACAGACAATCCCTCTCTGCCAAGGATCTCATTCGGTGCCGCAAAGGAACTGGCAAGAATAATCATGATATACCATCCTGCAGCTAAAAGGATCGATGCCACAATGGCAGCAGGTATCTTTTTTAGCGGAAGATTCATTTCCTCCGCCACCTGTGGAATAACATCAAAGCCGACAAACATAGCCGGAACAGCCAGAACCACAGAAAACATCCCGTTCGTTGACGTAAACAGCGGTTTCATATTCTCCATCGAACCATTCATACCGCTGATAATCGCGAAGCCAATGCCGCCGACAGCCAGTATTGTTGTGACCACCGCCTGAAAAATTGTGGAGATCTTAATCCCCTTTGTATTGATCACGCACAATAATGCTCCGACGCATACAGGGATTACCAGCCAGGTCGCATATACATCAAATCCGGCGATGGTCCAAAGATAACCATATCTCGGGATCGTAATCAGGTAGTCAATCGCTGTAACCAGCGCCGGTCCCTCCCATGCAGCGACACCGATATATGCAAAAGCGATCATCCACCCGGAGAACCATGCCCCGTGGTAGCCCAATGCCTTATACGTAAAAACGAGTTCCCCTCCGGAATATGGCAATGCGGGAGTAAGCTCACAATAGGTCAGGCCGACAAAAATACAGAGAACGGCACCAATGACAAACGCAAGCACCGCACCAATCGTCCCGCCCCGGTCAACCCAATTTCCGGTAAGCGCTACCCATCCCCAACCAATCATCGTGCTGAAGGCGAGGACAAGAACATCCTTAAATTTTAAATTCCTGTTCAGGGTTTCTATGAATCTGTCCTCCTAATAAACTCCTACCCAACTCCTACTCAACCATCGGATTGACTGACTTACAAACTGACAACAGGGAAATTATCACTGTTCCGCAGAATGCTCCGGACACATCCAGCCAGACATCTGCGATCTGTGGACCTCTCCCACTGAAAATCTGGATGGTCTCATCGATGAACGCAATGTAAAAAGCATATCTTACAGAAGTCAGCGTCCTGCCGTGCAGCAGCCGAGAAAACCTCTTCATGAGACTTTCACTTTTTGGGGAAGCCGTTCCGCAAGCTGCCCCGGCATCAGAAGCTGCCGTACATGCTGCCGCAGTGTCAGAAGTTGTCGCACACGCTGCCGCAGTGTCAGAAATTGTCGTACATGCTGCCGCAGTGTCAGAGAATCGGACATTCTGATACAGCCTGAGTTCTGTTCCAAGTATGAAATACTCGGTAAAGTGGGCCATTTTTCTGATCAGGTGGTTTGTCACCCGGTCCCTGCCTACGATAACCGATAAAACCGGATACAAAATCTTCAGAAAAAAACCACTCTCATCGGCCGAGGCTGGCCTTGGCACCATAGAATGGCCCCAGATAAATGCAAGGGTAAGGAATATAATAATCGTGATGACTTTTCGTTTCATAATGTGTGATTTATGTACTACTTAACAGACTTAGCAAAGGTTATCCTTTAAACTGCTAGTTCATATTTCTCTTTTAAATCATTTAATATGTAATGATGACTCTGTATTCATTCATTGACAGTCTCTTTCTCTTTATGCCCTTCGAGCAACTGATCAAATGCTTCGTCCACAGAGACTCCTCTTCCAGCTTTTACATCCGCAAGCCCCGCCGCCATTCGAGAATCAAATTCTTCTTTGGCCATCTTGCTTAATGCCCGAGGGCCGTTCTCAGGGACATACGGTCTGAACGGAAGTCCATGGCAATATATAATCTGCCTGTAGAACATATTTATTCCTACAGATGCAGGAATTCCCATAGCCGAAAGAATGTCTTCTGCTTTTGTCTTCACATTTTCTTCAACACGTGCATTAACGTTTGCTGTTTTATTCGCCATAAGTGCCACCACCTTTCTACTACGAATATAGCGCTTAATGATGCTTATAGCAAGCTAATGTGTTGCTTAACGCTTATTGTACTCCCTGAATCCGCAGTACCCATACGGTGAAAAAAGCGAGGATGATCATGTGCAGGTTGTAGGCAAGGTAATCGGTACCGTAAGCGCAGACGAGATTCCCGACGCAGAAGATTCCGCGATGCTGAAGGAACCGCTCTTTCGAAGCAGGAGCACCTGCTCCATTTTTTCTTCCGTTTGATCGTTTCTTCTTCATGGTTACTCTCCTTTCGCCCTAAGGTTGTAAGTACAAGAATTCCTTCCCTACGCACAGAAAAGATCTGTCCGTTCTGAGCAAAGGAAGCTGGGATATTCTTGCAGATATATGCGGACCATCCGGGCGTGATTTTGAACGGTCCGGGAACCTTCTCTCCTGCACAGATAAACGGAACTTTCGGAGAGAAATCGGAAATGAAAAATGCCACCCGCCGATAAAATGCGGATGGCTGTAAGAAATATGGATTGACAGCGCTTGAATAGGCTGGCAGTATGGGGTTAAAAGATAAACTTGCTCTTGCTTCCGCTATCCTGAAGGAACTGCTATCCGAAGAGCTGTATGTGTTCGAGAGGGCGGATGGTGTTCCGTTTTGACGATATTCTAGTGTGAAAATACCGATACGTCGGATTGCTGTCCTCTCTTCCGGTCTTCTTATCGTGGCACTTCTTACACCCTGCGTTCCGGTACTCCTCATTTCTCCCTTATAAGCATCATTTTCTGTTAAAAACGAGATGTTCGTCCCAGCAAAATCGAACGGTGCTGTTGGAGAATCGGAAATTACGTTGACACTCTCCGCCGCATTCATCAAATGATCTTCTTCCGGCGGTTCGAGATGATATCTCTTGCCATTCTCATCACGTATGAAAAAGCTCATGTTCTGTGTGCAAACTGCCTGCCGTATCAAAGCCAGCGTTGCGGATGACATGCTTTGAAAATCCATTTAATTTATCCTAACTCAAGGAGGAACCACTATGGCACCTTCCAATCTTGCTAATATTCAATATTCCGAAAAAATCATCAGTGAAATCGCAGGTGATGATCTGACTCCGATAGGATTCATGGGAAGTGACCTTCGCGACAATATAAAGTTCTTTATCAATGACAGACATCTGGATGTAAAAAAAGATATTCATCAGATCCAGGAAGCTCTCGGGAAGAATCTGATTATTCGTCAAAAAGCGGGAGGAGTCTGCATCCGAACATCGTTGACGCCATGCGCCAGGGATACGCAAACAAATGAATTTATGTGTGCAAATAGCCCCTGTCCAAATTTTTTTCAGTTCTACTACATGGCGGATTTATCCTATCTGGACTTTCAGACACTGCAGAAAACCTATGCGGAAAATCTTTCCAATGGACGTACAAGGGCTGCACAGAAGGCGCTTCAGAAAATCAAAGATCTTTTGCGTAGAAGGTTAACGCCAGAGTTGGATGAATTAGACCGGGAAATAGCGCGTATGGGCAAGGGACATGTAATTATACGCAATCCATCACTGAGTACAATTATTGATCATGAAACAGAAATCAGGGAGGAAATTGCTCTATGGATGGAGAAGCGGTCAGATCGTTTCTGATCGCTCCTATATCTTTTACAGTAAACCTCATACGATAAGTCGTGTCACAAACTGTATAAGTCCAGACGTTTTCTGATATATTCCCTCATTCCGGGATCGGTACAGTAAATATAGCATCCTTTCATTCCCCGGGTCATAAGCGTGCGATATGTATTTTTTATGATTTCATCTGCACGATCGACTGCATCTTCCGGATGTTCTTTGTAAAGCTTCTTTATCCCTCGCAAAGACTGATCCGTTTTTGCTCTTTTTTTAAAATCAGTAACTACATGACCATTTTCATATCGGATATCATCTCCCATAATGACACCAACATAATCAAACTCCAGACCCTGTGTGGTATGGATGCAGCCCGCCTCATTAACAGAGTATTCACCGATAGCGAATGCCTCTCCACCATCCAGATTCCAGCTAATTTCAAAATCTCCGATTTTAATGTCATGAAAATCAGTATCATTTCTTGTCTTCTTGGGCCAATCCCAGCAGTATCCAGCCAAGATTCTGGATCGATTATTCACCTTATTTTTCTCTAAAATGAGCTTTCTCATATCTTCCGGATTATCGAAAACCCTTACATCATAATTGAGTCCATATAGATTATAATTCGCAGTCTCACGGATCTCGAGAAGATCATCAACCCATGCAAGATATCCATTTGATCCATTACATCTGAACTGAGAAAGAAGCTCCAGTTCTGTTACCTCTGATCCCTCTTCTTTTGCCCATTTCAAGATTTCGTCTACCGAACCAATATCAGACATAGTGACTCGTTGACTTTCATCAATAAAAAATACAGAGCATGCAGCCGCATGGATGATTTCTTTGATCTGATTTTCTCCCTTATTATGAAACATTCCGGATTTTTCACTTAACCGGTGTGCCTCATCTACAAGCAGTGTATGAATCATATTATTGCCGACTTCTGTGTAAGTACCAGAGTTCTTAAACATATTATCAACGCTGCTCTTCTTGACTTTTCCTTTTAGCTTTGCAGCATAAACCTGTCTCGGAGCACTATTATGGGTAACATATTGAACAAATTGTCCTCTTTGGGTCAGTTCAGCCAATAACCTTACAGCAATTACACTCTTACCTGTTCCGGGACCACCTTTGCAGATAATGGTCCGTTTTGTATGATCTCGCTGGCACTTTGTTGATAGCTTTATGATTTCTTCATAAACAACACGCTGTTCATCGATCATGACAAATTCTTTATTGCCCTTAATCATAGAAGCAATAGAATCCTGAAGGCTTTTTGATGGTCTTATCGTTCCGCGATCAACAAGATAAAGAACTTTTTCTTTGTCTCCTGTTTTTACGCACTTTTTTATAAATGCTCTTAAATCAGGCACCTGTCCCTTTGTAAAAACCGGTGCTTCAGACGTATATGCAGCATACTGTCTATCATCGACGGGATCGTCATCCTTTCGGATATAATTATGAAGATAGGCACATGGTATAAGATGTACATTTTGATCCTGCACTGCAGAATTATAATCCGCTATTAATCGGGCATAGGACCAAGCCTGATACGAAGGATGAACCACCTTCCGTTCCGCATTTCCGGTATAAGTCTCAACAAGAGCATTACTATTGTGCACTTTATTCAGCTTGCTCCATTGTTTTAATTCGATTATGACCATTCCAGGCCTTTTATTGATATCATATCCGGAAATCATGAAGTCAACTCGCTTTGCTGTCTGCGGGATATTATACTCAATGGCAATTCCTGCATCAGATGGAATTTCAGGATCATTCATGACCTTATACATGTATTCCATCGAGTTAACCCATGACATCCTTTCATTGGCCACCGTATGTCTTCCCATCTTCTGTAAGATTAATTGTTCAATCTTGTCAGCGATGGTGTCATCCTCAACATTTTCCAGAAAGTCACTCTTTATGCCCTCGTAAACGATCATACTTTTCCCTTTCCAGACGATAAATATGCCGTATATTTATCCGATTTTCCATATGCTTTATCCACCGGATATTTTCTTTTGTTTGTATCAATCTTTTGTTCTACGATCTCAGATATATCAAATCCAAGATCATGCCCCATGAGCAGAGAATAAATCAGCACATCCGCAAGTTCTTCTTTAATCTTAGATACTTTATTCTCTGTATCAGCCTCAACATCTTCTCCAGACCATTGAAAGACCTCTAAAAGTTCTGCGGCTTCAAGAGATATTGAAATTGCCATATCTTTAGAATTGTGAAACTTTTTCCAGTCTCTGGCATCTCTGAATGCTACGATTTCATCTGTTAGTTCTTTTATCGAATCGTTCATTTCGCTTTACCCATTCTGTTATGATCATATCTGAAATTTTTACCTTACGAAGTTCTTTAATCATATTATAATACCAGTTTTAATCCTTCAACAGTTGATGAACCTTCTTTTACCGTCACCAGAGAGAATCCTAATACTGATACAATCGCAGCAATGAATGAGTATTATAAGATGAAGGCTCATCCTGAGAAATATAAAAAATACTCTTCGTTTCGCAGTGCAATGAACGATGTGCTGGAGGACAACGATGCTTGATGTTATTCTCTCCAACCGCTTCAAAAAAGACCTGAAAGTGATCTCTAAGCGAGGCTATGATCTTGATCTTTTAGACGATGTCGTAAACAAATTAGCCAGGATGGAACCGCTTCCGGCAAAGAATCTCGAGGTATCAAGGCCGGACATCTCCACCGCACCCATGAACCCAGCGGCCTGCTCGGCAGAAAACCCCATCGACTGGAACTGGATTCTTTTAATGCGATCTGCCATGTGTTCTCACCTCCTGAAAAACGGCATGAAAAAAGCACTGGCCATATTGGTCAGTGCTTGCAACTAAATGACTTTTTTCTTCTATTGCAAAACCATTTCTGGAATTCCCATTCGTATTGCATATCCCATTCGGGTATTCCTTCCTAGAAATCAGAGAGATCAATAGCAGCGGAAACCTTCCCTTTTTTAAAGTTTGCGATTGCCCTGTCCATGTCTCTCATGGTCTCTTGCGAAATACCTTCTGGAACAGTCAGTTCCCGCGGCTCCAAAATGATGCATCCATTCTGGTATTCCTTGACATTATAATATTGGTACTGTGCACCTCTAAGCGTAACTCTCTTCTTGCTATCGATATGCACCGTATAATCTTTGGTCGCCTCCATAGTATTCATCTCCAAGCAATATGTGGGATATCCCACCTATCTCTATACTACTCTCAGCAAACCATCTTGTCAACATGACCTCTTTATTATCTCTGTTTGATACTTACATCTGCTGGAAGATGAGCTAACAAACGTTCAATCCGCTTAAAACGAATCGAAATCCTGTTGTGTCGCCACCTGCCGGTATTCATCATCACAGAGGTCGTTTCCAGACTCGATTTAAATAATTTAGTCATCCATATATTCATTTAAGGCATCTGTATCAATTGCCTTTACTTCAAATGTTTTTCTTACGGATACACAGAAATTATATTCGATCATCAGCTTTGCTCTGTCAGAGTTCCTCCGTATCATCACTATTGAGAATGAGGCCGGACAAACCTCTCAGATAGGCATTTGGCTCACGGCTGGACGGATCCGTATAGGAAGCCCTGATGACAATACTGCAATTGCCGCTCCACTGACCTGCCTGCCGCAAAGACTCTATGGCTGTCCGGATCTTTCTGGCAATGTTTCTGACTTCTTCCTTGCTGGTAAATCTCATGATCAGGTAAAAATAACTTTCCTGGGTTCTGCCAATGACACAATTCCTGCCAGCGCAGTCTTTCAGAATACAGCCAACTTTCTGCAGAAGACGATCGCCAGAGCTGTCTCCATAAAGCTTTTTTACTTCCCGGTATTCCGGCACATACACCTCGATCATCGCAACATTCATGCCTGTCCGCCAGCGCTCAATGAGGAAGGAATAGACACCATCCGAAACACCACGGGCATTGGCAAGTCCGGTCACTGGATCAACAGATGAAAGCCTCCTGCTTTCTGCAATGGACTGCTGCTCTTCTGCAGCATCAATCACCGTTCCCAGAATTCCTATGATTCTGCCATCACGATAGACCGGAACCTTACTGACAACAATATGCTGATTAGAGCCATTGATAATACAGTCCCCATTGCGCAGATAAAACTTCCTGCCCTTCCTGAGAACTTCTTCCTCATCCCTTCTGAATGGCCCCGGATGAATATGCCATCCCATATCCTCATCGGTTTTGCCAATGATCTCTTTTTCAGACTGAATGCCAAAATATTGAAGAAAGCTCTTGCTTGCCCCAACGAACCTGCGCCTGTCATCCTTCCAGAAATACATGCGTTTTGCATTCATGATCAAATTCTTCCAGAGAATATCCCCGCTCATCTCCACATGCGTATGATCCTTGTATTCCTGGTGATACAAAGCCACAATCTCCTGAATATCTGCCTCTGGCAGGACGGCACTTACCGTCACGTGCAATACTTTATTAAAATCTGATCTCTGCACGGGAATCAGGATATGCAGAAACCATTGATATTCTCCCGATGCCGTCATACTCCGGAAAAAATCCATCAGTGCATGATTCCTGCTTTTCTCCAGACGTGCTTTCATAGTAGTGACATCCAGAAAATCTGCCAGCCGCTCCTGATCAGGCAGATAGCAGTAATTCATCCTCCAGGCATGAATCACCGCATCAATATGATGAAGCTCTGTGCCAACCCCCATCGGCTGATCCGACAGAGAAGACTTAATGCCCAGAACCGTATCATTTTCAAGGTCATAGATTGCAATATCATTGCACAAATAGTACAGATCGCTCATCGCGCCAAGCGATGCCTGCTGGAGATCCGCAACATTTACCTTCACATACTGTATATGAACGGTATACAGATAATGACTGCCCTGTCTGGCCACCACAGATGCTGTCAATTGCATATAGTGATCACCGGAAGGATAGGCTGCTGTCTGCGGTCCTTCTTTCCTTCTGAGCTGCTGATCCACAAACTGCCGATGAAAGATGTGGATCGGATCACCGGGCATATTGATCCTGTGCTCCCATTCAGTCAGATTATGCACATTATCCCTTGCCAGGATCTCTTTGTAAGCCTTATTCGCAAAGAGAATCTTCAGTGTTTCACCATCATCATCCACAACACACAAAGACTCATCCGTCAGATAGTCAATGCGGCTCAGTCTGGTCAGATAAGATCTCCAGATCGCCTTTTCAGGCTCCAGACCGCGCTGCTGAAAATACGATTTCAGTTTCTCTTCCGGCATCGGAGGCGCAAAGAAATACCCCTGTATGTTTTCACATCCGATTTCCCGCAAAAAGAGAAACTGTTCTTCTGTTTCAACTCCTTCGGCCAGAGTAGAAATATCCAGCTTCTTTGCCATGCGCACAATAGCCGTAATAATCTGCCGGGACTTCTCATCAAAATCCCTCAGGAAAGACATATCAAGCTTCAGCTTGTCAAAAGAATAGTTTTTCAATACCCCCAGCGATGAGTATCCGGATCCAAAATCATCCATCCACACCTTGTAGCCCATCTGATGAAAGCGCTGAATGAACCGGTCCACTTTATCAACATTTTTGATAAAAAAGCTTTCTGTAACTTCCAGATTGGTGAACTCTCTGGGCACCCCATACTTCTTTGAAATCCGGTCAATCGCATCCGGAAGGTCATCATGCAGAAAGTCATTTCTGGACAGATTCACAGATGCCGGAATCGGAATGATTCCTTCTTTCATAGCCTCTGCATAGTCTTTGCAAACCTGTTCAAACACATAAAGATCCAGCTGACAGATCTGACCGCTTTCCTCCAGAATCGGAATAAACTGAGCCGGAGAAATCATGCCATAAACAGGATCAATCCACCGTGTCAGTGCCTCACAATTGCACACTGTTCTGGTCATGGTGCGAATGATCGGCTGATAATAGATATGAATCCAGCCATTTTCCAATGCCTTGTCAAAATTCCGCATAATATGGAATTTCATCGCATTGTTTTTCTGAATATCGGCATCAAACCATGCATATGCAGAGACCGTTGTCCGGGAAAGGGATTCACAGGCCAGTCTGGCTTTGTCACAGGCATCTGTCAGTCTGGTATCAGGATTATCATACTTAAAGATGCCGGTCTTCACCGTCAGATTATTGCCATCACCAAGCTCATTCATCCTGGCAAACAAGTCATGCAGCTTTTCTTCAATCCGGTCATTTTCTGCATAGACGGCAAAGTGGTCACTTTCAAACCGAGAAGCCCTCTCCCTGCCAAAATACGTTTTGATCAGTTCACCAAGAGCCCTGATCTGCCGGTCCCCAACCTCAAGGCCATACCTGCTGTTATATTCCTTCAATCCACTCAGATCAAAATACATGATGACAGGTACCTGATTCTTTGCCCGGATCTTCGCAATGCCGGATACGGCATCATCGAAAAAATGCGTCATATTCTGCAGTCCGGTCAGACTGTCATAATGCTTTGCAAATTCTGTACTTTCAGAAGGCGTATACTTGTCAGACAGAGATGTCAGCACTGCCGTAAGCAACTGATCACTGCCCGTATCTGCCGTCTCATCTGCATACGTGATAAAAGCAATATCAGCACCATCTACCGTAATATGTCTGCCTGTCGCATGAATCAGATGATAGTCCTCCTGATCCTGGCGGCGGTTTCTGAACACAACATCATAGTCATGCTTATGCATGGCAAAGTCGTAAGCACACTTCTCCATCCGTGCAATATCATCCGGATGCACATCCCGGTAGAGATCTCTGCCAAGACCATACACCGCTTCCTCACTGCTGCTGTATCCAAAAAGATCTAGATATGCCCTGGAAACAAGAAGAGGCCTGATCTGTTCATCAATGTACTGATACACCGCAATCGGAATCGGTACATTCTCAATAAATGCACGTGTATCATCAGAAAACGCATAGGCTTTCATAACCTCTTCCTCCCTTCTCATTTCCTGCTTTCCGGCAGACTGATAACTGACACACTTCTTTTTCAGAATACAACATCATAAGGAATACAGGGACTCTACCCCCCCCCCCGCAAATTTTCAACACCGTACCAGTCACTGTAAAACACCTCCTTGCGCACATCATTTACACCCTTGTCTGATCCTTTTCATCACAATGTTCTTCCGCACTCTGACTGATCTGGCCATCCACGGCAAAGATCTGATTTCTTCCGTTTTTCTTTGCCGCATACAACGCATCATCCGCACATTTATAGATTGCCCCCGCGCTCTCGCTTTCCCTGATCTGCACACATCCAATCGAACAGGTAATCCCGCTGCCGTCAGGAAGCCTGACCGTACGAATCGCTTCGGCGGCAAGCCTCACTCTCGCCATCGGATCACGGCCTGAAAGAAGAATGGCAAACTCATCGCCGCCAATCCGTCCTGTCGCAACCTTAGCTTTATCAAAACCATTATTTGTCAATTTATAATCGCACTCATAGGAAGCACCGGGATTATCAATAAATGCCTGTTTTCCTGCCGGGAATAAATCATTGACAACATCCGTGCACGATTCCGGAGCACTCTGCAGCAAAGACCACAGCATATTTGTAGCAACCGCACGAATACAATAATCGCCAACCTGATGCCCGAACCGGTCATTGATCTCCTTGAAGTGATCAATGTCGATCACCGCAAAGACATACTCCGCATCAGGCATGCCGGAAAGAATCCGATCCGCTTCGGCAAAGAAATACTGATGATTTAGCAGACCGGTCAGGCTGTCAATATTTGCCATGAAGTGATAGTGATTACTGATGAGATAGTGATGAATCCTCTCCCTGTGAAAGAAATAGGCAATAAAACCGCAAACCAGGAAGAAGGAAAAGGCATTGAGCACATCCCCGGAAGCAATGGCAGGAGCCTTGACAAGATAAGAGCTGATATCAAAAATCAGCATGCAGCCAAGCTCAAAGAGCATCAGATAACCAAGTGAATAATTCAGAAACAGAGCTACCAGGGTCTGCATTACCAGGAAGGATGTTGCTACCTGATGAGGATCCACAATGGACGCAACAATCCCGAAAAACATCAGGCCGGCACAGGCAGAACCAATATCGATACGCGCTGCCCGGACATTGCCAGCCTTCCTGTGATGCGGCATCGCGAACTGTACCTCCACAAGGATTGTATAGACCAGGCAGAGCTCATAGCAAGGCGCAAAAGAACGATTGATCACGCCAGACAAAGACAGAATGGCATAAACAAACATCATGACCATCAGAATATGATTAAGAATCCGCGCCGATTTCCAGTTCTCCGCCGCAATCTGTTCTTTGCAGGAGTCATACTGATCTGACTCAAATCCATAGCAATTGAATCGACGTATACACTTTCCAACCATAGGCCCCCCACTTCTCATATATCATGAGACTGCTTTTCCCTTTCAGTCATCCCATGAATTGAAAAACGCTTTATTTTGGTGGAATTTCTATCAACATATGCACATGGTCTGGACACACTTCGGCTTCCAATATATTCACTCCCTTCCACTTACATAGCTGCCTTATTATTGATCCAATTTCCACTCTCTTTTCCCCATAGAATATCTTTCTTCTATATTTCGGTGCGAAGACAACATGGTACTTACAATTCCATGTTGCCGCGGAGATTGATCCGACCATCCGTGATCTTCGTCTCCATAGTGATGTTGACGCCATTCATCCACCCGCTCCGGTTGATGGCAGGCGTGATGTAATTGAGCTTGATATCCTCCTCGGTCATCTGCTTTTTATCAAGAATCATAGCAGCAGTCCCCCGCGTGTAAAAAATGATTAGATAAAATCAGTATACCATGAATAGGCTGTACCGGACTCTGAAAAAATGAACAAGTGTAAACAAAATCCGATATGTAGAACCACAGAGAAGCAGAAAAGCGATGCAGGGAATGATCCCCGCACCGCCGTCTATTCTATTCCTTATTTCAACTTCCATGTTTTCCCACCATCCGGAGAAAAATAAACCGCATCAGGCATTACAAGTGTATAATTTTTTATATTGTTTTTTTCATCAAGATCAAAATAGGCAAATGCCTGAACATTAGGTGTATATTCATCCCATTTTTCGATCTTGTAAAATTTGCTGTCTTTAAACTTTTCTGCAACCGGATTCTTCTCAAACGCTTCCGCCGCTTCCTGAAATTTAGATCCTTTTCCGGCATAAAATGATCTTACATACACATCTGTCCCGTTAACCTTAACTGTCTTCGTAAAATATGCTGCATTTCCATAATCCACCAGACTACTTGCTGTAAACTTGCTACTGCTGTTTACCGCCTTAGTAATTTCTGTGAGTGTTGCCGTACCAGACCATATAAACTTAACACCATTTGCCGAATCATAGGAAACTCTGCACTGACCATCGGGCTGAGGTGTCCCGATCCAATGCGATGTATCAGTAGATGTGACTCCTGCAATGTTCACATTCGAGGTCTGCCAACCTGCCTGCTGCTGTTTCAGATCGACATCCAGATAATAAGTTCCATTTCGATAACTTACTGAATTCTGATCTTCCGTCTGTGCAGCAGCCATCACCTGCGCATATGCACTTCTCACGTTAGCAAGGTCCGTCGCCTCCCGCGATTTCTCCAGCTGCCTGCTAAAGATCGGGATGGATATCGCAACGAGCACAGCAATGATGGCAACAACGATCAAAAGTTCCGCTAGTGTGAAGCCTTTTTTGTTCTTTGTCCACATGAGATCACACCTCCTATGATTACTGAAAAGCCCGAAACAAGCGGGCTGGATTATCCGTTTATTCCGGGTCTCATCGATGTCATTGGTACAGGCAAAGTCTCTGCACCGCTCATTCAGTATCGTGATACGGCATCCATTATTTGATATTGTGCTTGTTCATCTTCTCTTTGAAGATATCCGTGATGATCGTTCTAAGCTCCTCACGCTCCTTTTCCGGCAGTTCTCCCGGGTTCTTTGCGACTGCATACAGCTCAGGATACTGATTGGCGATCCGCTCGATGGTTTTTGTCGTTGCGTGCTTTCTCACGAAGAAGGGGATCTTCTTGATCCACTCCTGTGGGACGAGAGCAAGGATCTTGTCAGCGGCTTCTTTATCACTGATCTCAGCGGTGGAAAGGCCGGTGTTGATTTGTTTCTGTTCTTTATCTGTAAAATCGTTGAGGTTCATAATCAAAACTCCATTTAATCAAATTGCCTGTTCTTGTTTCGGAATTTGCTCTGCTATCTTTCTGAGTATTCAACATAAACAGTACATCATTGTCAAATTTGCTACCGACACTCTATATTATTTTGACGGCGGTGGTGTAATTACTTGAACCTTCTCTAAAGTTCCATATGTCGTATACTGGAAAACAACATACGGACTTACTCCTGCTACTCCTGCGTCTGGTGTTAAGACTTCTGCAAAAGGAAGATTGTCCGCCAATCCTGAATAATTATTTCTCTTTTTGCTTTTTATTATAACATTCATAACACAGATCTGGAAAATGTTACCATTCTTGAAATTAACTGTCATAGAAGTTTTTCCATTTGAATCTTTAATAGGTGTGCTATGTACTCTATCATCCTGTCTGCCATCTGAAAATTCACATGTAAGATACTCGGTCTGGGCCTCGGCATATGCTGATCGAAGATTAGCTACGGTAACTGCATCCCTTGCCTTCTCCAGCTGCTTACTGAAGATCGGGATGGATATTGCAACGAGTACTCCAATTATAGCTACTACGATTAAAAGTT
>NZ_JBQKIK010000038.1:0-22086 GCF_052117805.1 Bilifractor sp. LCP21S3_F8
TAACCGCCCTCGGCACTTCCTGTGACAGAAGATGTATAACCACTCGGAAGATCTGACACTTCTTTAACTGTATACGCGATCTTTGTTCCGCCATTTTTATACATCGGAAGTCCGGTCCACGTGTAAAGCCAGTTGTTTGACTCCGTCAGGGTCACCGGTTTACCGCTCGCCTTGCCGTCCGCGTAGAGCTGCACATTAACCGAGTTCGGGCGTTTGCCGTCCTGATTCCCACTGTCATTCCAGATCTTAGTAACTTTTATTTTAGTTGTCTCCGGCTGGTGCGTATTTGTAATGACAAAATAATGTTGCTTACTGCCATCGCTGATCTGAGACGTATATCCCTCTGGTACATCTACCTCTTTTACGCTATAGGTTATGTTGTTTGATGATTTATCCTTCTCGTCCAGATTGTCCCATGTATAAGTCCACCCATTATCGGCAGACAAGTCAACCGCTTCCCCTTGATTCTCACCATTGGCCAAAAGCTGGACCTTCACACTTGTCGGTCGTTTGCCGTCCTGGTTGTTGTTGTCTTCCCATTCCTTTTTTACGGTAACGCTTGTCTTTCCCGGAGTGTAGGTATTCGTAATGTCATAGCCATTTATAGTTTTGCTATAATCAGTGCTATAATCAGTGACATTATTTTCCGTGATCGTATATTCGATTTCCTGTCCGTTATCATCATATTTAGGGAGATTGTCGAAGCTATACTCCCACTGTCCGTTTTTGTCCGCTGTAACTGATTTACTATCTTTCACTGTACCATTGGCAAGAAGGTTAACCGTTATACTGTCCGGTTTTTTTACACTATTATATCCTGAATTATTCCATGTTTTTGTGCCGGATATGGTTACAGGTGTATATGTATTTGTAATAGTTTCATTATCATCCTTAACGGATTCCTTATCTGCAGTATACTTATCAACAGAACCCTCGCTGACAGTGAATGCAGCATCTTTGCCATCGATCTTCGCCGGCAAGCCATTATACGTAATTGACCATGAATTATCCCCTTTATCTGCTATCTCTGGTTGAAATCCCGTCAATTCCGTGTTGCCATTCATCAGGTGCAGTTTATTTTTATAAGTCTCCAGATCCGGACGAACGTTATCCTTATTACCGTTGTCCTTCCACACCTTAGTGAAGGTTAAACTTGTATCAGTGCTGGAAAGAGCGACCGTTTTGGTAATATCTGTCTGATGGATAACCGCGCCAATCATGTTCTGAAAGCCTTTTCCGTCAGGAGCTGTAACTTTACTGTCCGCCACATAAACCTTCAGATCAGGATCCATCCACGGGATAGTAGATGAGAGCGAGAGCGACATTGAATTCTGCGGTTTCTTAGAAGAAACCAGCGAAAAGCTTTCACCGCCCTTAACCTCAGTTTTCCCGGTTTCTTCAGTGACGCCATCTGGAAGGTTCAGGGTAAAATAAGTATTATATGTCTCCGGTACCTTAAGGGACAGCCGATCCGTGTGCCACTTATTATCACCTGTACTATAATAGAACGTGGGATCCCCGGAAATACTGACCTTTTCATCTTTCGGTTTTTCTGTTGGAATCAGATTCGTTGTATCCGCCTTGAGTAAGTTGTTAACCAAATCTGTTATAGAGATGTCTTTTCCGTTATCTGTTAATTTGTAGTCTTTCAGCAGTTTCCATATGGCATCGCGTGTGCCACCGTAAGCCTGTGACTCTGTCACATAATAATTGGCCATGAATGATTCAGAATATGCTTTTATAGGATCACCATAATTCATACAAAGAACCGCCCTATAGAACGGAAGCTGTATCAGCTGCGTATAGTCCAGTCCGGATGCTGTCTTCTTGTCCTGACCATTATAACTGAACACATCCATCAAAAATTCAGATAACAGTGCCATCTTGTTCTGGTTAGTGCGATCCGAATATGTAAAGGTATTGTTTCCAATACTGTCCGGGAAATCCAGCCGCAGGTACAGGGGCGGCGTCAGCAGTTTATTGAAATAATCCTCCGTGATTGTAGGAACGCTGTTCACTATCTTATACAGACCATATCCATTGTACGGATAGCCAGCATACAATAAGTTTTCCAATTTTGTCTTTAACTCTGTCTGTGTTTCACCTGTAATATTATTCGCATTAAAAAATTTTTCAAAGCTTGTCTCCGTATAAGTCGGGACATTCGGTATACCCTCTGTCTTGTGTGGCCAGTGCAGACTATTGTTCATGCAGTAAAGAATGATTTTTGTATCATCCTCTCCAATTACAGAATGAATATCAGTTTTTTCATCGTAGCCGATTGTGATACCAGACGAATTATTCGCTGTAGCGACCAGCAATGCATGAATCGAGAACTGCTGTGTCTCCAGTGTCGCTGTTCCGGCTGATGCATCTGCTGTGATATCCTCTTTTTCTGCCGAGGAATTCTCATCCTTCAGATGATAAGCACTTACAGAATCCTCTGCCTTCATCTCAGGCAGGGAAAACTGTACCGAAATTTCTTTTTCAGGTTCGATATTATGCTCACCACTGGCAAGATGGAAATCGAAATCATAGGCCATGACCTGATCTGTTGTCAGAGCATTATTGTTGGATGCTTCCTTAAGAGCGGAAAGAATCTGGTCGGAATCAACCTTTGTTACGGTGACCTGAATGCCTGACGGGAACGCTCCTTCCGGCGCACTGATTTGGATCTCTGTTCCATCATCCGCTTTTACGCTCATTGAAACTGCCGGGTATGATTCCGCACTGGTCTCAACCGCGCCTGAATCAGCGGTCGTCCCGGAAGCTTCAGCCGGTTCAGATGCAGCCTCTTCCTCTGCATCATTCGCGCTGTCGGAAGCAGAGATAACCGTATTGTCAGAACCAGTGATATCTGCAGCAGATTGGCTATTTTCATTTCCGGAAGATAATCCTGCATCTCCCAGAACGTCCGTCTCCGCAGCTCCGGTATCTTCATTTTCTGTCTGGTCAGCTTCAGAAATGCCGGCCTGCGCGGATGCAGACTCCTCTGCAGAATCGCCGGCATAAATCGCTGATGGACTCATGATACCTGCAATCATTGTAAAGATACATAAGACTGTGAGAATACGTTTCCATTTCTTCGTTTTTTTCATAAGAACCCCTTACTTTCAGTAAAATATTTCCGCCAGAATCTTCTTATACTTTGTTTGTGCTGATTTTCACCGATCTCTTTTACAAGTAATCTGTTTCGAGGCTTTCGTAAAGATCGTCAGATAAAAAAGCTTTAAAAATGCTTCCTGTTATCGTCTCAAAATCCTTCTGCTATTAGTTAAGTATAATTTGATTTTAATTACAATAGTAGGAATCATTACTATAATATCTTATAACACAAATAAAAACGAAAGTAAACACAATCTATCGTATACATTGTGTATTTTTTAACGAAAACGTTTTTGATATATCGTCGTATTCTCAGTCTTCCATCTTCCCGCTGATCCACCGCAGCATAAATCCCAGCGCATCTAGGCATGCCGCGATCAGAATCAGCGCAATGGTCAATGTGTGATCTCCGTATATGAGCAAATTTATATCCCAGATTGCAGCGCCGATCACGATAAACAGCGCTCCAAACAGGCAGATGGTGCCTATCGCCATAAGAATGTATCCTGAGATTCTTATGATTTTTTTCATACGTCGAAACAGCTCCCTCCTATGAATTCTCTGAGTATGGAGTTCACCGGCACGCTTTCCGAGGGCGTCCCGAGGAAATAGTCCAGAAACTTCAGCAGCCGTTTTGCCTCCAGATATTCCGGAGCATCCTCCGGCACCTGGAACAACAGCGGCTCGGCATAGATCTTCAGAACAGAAAGCTCATAGATCAGCGCCGAATTGTACATCACATCCGCGTTCTCCTGGTGGGGAAAAATATATTTTTCCTCGCCTCTTCGAACCGACGGCCATCTGCGGATTGTCTCCAGCGCGTCGGTTCCCCGGGTCCGGTAATCGCGGACAATGCGACGGAGCAGGCGGCCGTCGGTTGTCGAGATCGGGTTGTGGTCGTCGATATTCAGCTGTGTCAGAGCACTGATATAGACACGGTACACGCAGTCCGCCGGCAGGTGCTCCGACAGCTTCGGATTGAGTCCGTGGATCCCCTCGATGACTAGAATATCCGAATTCTTCATCTGCAGCTTCTGACCGTGATATTCCCTCTGGCCGGTCAGGAAGTTGAAATACGGAAGCTCCACCTCTTTTCCATTCACCAGATCACTCAGCACCTCGCGGATCAGCTCCAGATCGTAGGCCTCCAGGCATTCAAAATCATAATCTCCATTCTCATCCCTCGGGCAGTACTGTCTGTCGCGGTAAAAATTGTCGAGACTGATGGGGTGCGGGGTCAGCCCGTGCGCAGTGAGTTCAATCGACAGCCGGCGGGAGAACGTGGTCTTGCCGGACGATGACGGGCCGGCAATCATGACAAACTTCACATTGCCCCGCTTCCGGATGTCCTGCGCAATGTCCGACATCCGGCTTTCCTGTAGTGCCTCCGCCACCAGCAGCTTATGTTCAATATCTCCTCTTGTAATTGTATCATTCAGGTCCGCCACCGACTGGATTCCCATCCGCGAATTCCAGTCTTCTGAAAGCGACTGTACCTTGAAAAGCTTCGGGAAGGGTGCATATGGGCGAACGCGGTCCGGCTCGTCGTGTTTCGGGTAGACCAGAGCCACCCCGTCCTCATAGCAGCAGACATCAAATACCTTCAGGCAGCCTGTGCCGGGTACCATATAGCCATAGAAATAGTCCTGATAATCGCCGAGCACATACAGGTTCACCGTAGATACTCTGCGGTATTTCAGAAGTCTTTCCTTGTAGGCGATCCCCTGTTTCCGGAAAGAACGGATCGCGTCATAGGTGGACAATGTCTTTCGATGAATCGGCAGATTCTCCTCCACCAGCTCCCGCATGCGTTTTTTTACCAGAGAAGCGAATTCCTCATCCGGTCTGTCCTCTCCGCTGAAGGTGAAGTAATATCCGTTTCCATTTGAAAAATTCAGCGTGATCCGGATATCCTTTCCCGGATTGCGCCTCTTCTCCACATCCAGAACCGCCTTGTTGAAGAGCAGATTCAGGCTTCTTCGGTAGGTCGCCATGCCAATCTGATCCCTGATCGTGAGTGGCTCGACCACGCAATCCTCCTTCACGGGCCGGTTCAGCTCCTGAAGTCTTCCGTTTGCCAGAACCAGCAGAACCGGAAGGTTATCCGGGAGCGGGTGCGCTCCGATAAAATCGATGTAACGAGTGCCTTCGGTTACCTCGAAATGCTTTCCCTGATATTGAATCTGAAATGTTCCTGACATAATAATCTCCTCTCAGTCACTTACCATCTGCCTGAAGATCCATTGCTAAAGTAACAGATGTAAATCCGATGAGTGCGATGTGTGCCGCCACATTCCGCAGCCGCTGCGGATCACCTTGTGCCGTACACGCACTCCTATGCTCTTCTGGCATAAGCCCTGCCGAACTGTCTTCTTTTTTGAAAGATACATTATAAAAAACTGAACGATAAGTAAGAACCAAAATGAACGGATAAAATAAGAAAACAACGGGCGGAAATACTCTGTGAGATTTGCCAGAGCATTCCGCCTTTTTCTTTTTCCTTATCTTAATTAATTATCTGCTCAGATCACCGTGAACGGCGGAATGATCTTCGCGCCGCGGACTTTGCACTCCGGAAACAGCTTGGTCAGCTTCATCACCATGTAATCGATGAAGCAGTACTCTGTGCCGTAGTGTCCCGCATCGATGATATACAGTCCTCTTGCCATCGCGTCAATCGCACTGTGGTAGTCCACATCCCCGGTCACGAGAACCTGTGCGCCCTCGTCGATTACCCGGTCAATCAGACTCTTGCCGGACCCGCCGCATACTGCCACACGGCTCACCAGCAATCCGTCGTCTCCGGATTCTTCCTCGTTTTCCTCCAGTTCCTTCAGACCATAACAGCGCACGGTTGAGAGCCCGAAGGCGCGTCTGACCGTCACGGAAAAATCATACAGTGTCATCGGTTCTTCCAGATCGCCGACCCGTCCGATTCCCTCCTCGACGCCTTCATTCTCGCGTGTAACGTCAAGAACATGCGCGTTCTGCAGGTTCAGCTGATTCTCGTTGAGCTCCGCCATTCCAAGGACGTCGAAATTCGTGTGCATCGCGTAGCAGTTCACATCGTTTTCAATCAGGGTAAGAATTCTTCTGCCGATGAAGCTGTCGTCATTCACCTGCTTGATACTGTGAAATAAGAGCGGGTGATGCGTGATCATAAGGTCTGCTCCCCACTCCACGGCTTCCCGGATCGTCTGTTCCGTCGCGTCCAGGGCGACAAAAATCTTCCGTACTTCACGGTTTCTGCGACCCACCTGCAGTCCGGGGTTGTCCCATTCTTCCGCGCAGGATAACGGATATCCCTGTTCCAGTCTCTGAATAATCTCTTCACATCTCATATCTGCTGTATGCGGCCAGAAGCAGCCGCAGTTCCTCCTTTACTTCCTGAAGTCTTTGCATGGAATTCCCGCTGCCTGCCGCCGCGAGTCTTCCAGCGATCTGCTCATTGACCTGAATCTGCCACGCGAGATACTTTCTCAGGATCGGATCCCTGCGCCGGAGCAGAACCGGGCCAAAGTGCACCTCCATTTCACTGAGGACTGCCGGAGAAGACGGTTCAATGTGTCCTTCCATTTCATTATGTGCTGCCGGAGAAGACGGTTCAATGTGTCCTTCCATCTCATTATGTGCTGCCGAAGAAGACGGGCGCTTTTCTGCCTTGATGATCGGGTAGTATTTTCCGTCCTCAAAGATCATTCGTTCATCTGTGATCGCGAATCCGATCTCCGAAAGGAGCCGGCGGACCTTGTCCACCTCCGACTGCGGTTCCAGAACCAGCTCTTTCAGGGCCGCTGTGGTTGCCGGATGCGCCGTCAGGATGCGGCAGATCAGCATGCCTCCCATCCCCGCAATCACGGCCGTGTCCGCTTCCCCCGGCTTCAGCTTTTCCAGACCGTCCGAGATTCGCAGCTCGATCCGGTCCGAGAGTCCGGCGCCGTTCACCGTCTCCTGTGCCCGGGCGAGCGGTCCTTTTCTCAGATCCATGGCAATGGCAGAGGACACAATTCTATTTTCTACCAGGTATACCGGCACATATCCATGATCCGTTCCGATATCCGCCGTCCTGCTGCCCGGCGTCACCAGGGAGGCCACTGACAGCAGCCGTTCTGACATTTTGTTGATGATCGGTGTATTCGTCAAGATAATCCTCCTGCCCTCTGATGTTAATCGCTATATCCGTCCAGAAGGTTCTTCCGCCTTCTGCTGTTCATTGCCGGATTAATCCAGATAATCCTTCAGCTTTCTGCTGCGGCTCGGATGACGCAGCTTCCGGAGTGCCTTCGCCTCGATCTGACGAATTCGCTCACGGGTAACGTTAAATTCCTTTCCGACCTCCTCGAGGGTTCTGGCTCTTCCGTCATCGAGGCCGAAGCGGAGCCGGAGAACCTTCTGTTCCCTCTCGGTCAGCGTTCCAAGCACCTCTTCCAGCTGCTCCTTCAGCATCGTGAAGGCAGCCGCGTCCGCGGGCACCGGAACATTATCGTCCTGAATGAAGTCTCCCAGGTGGCTGTCCTCTTCCTCGCCGATCGGGGTCTCGAGAGATACCGGCTCCTGTGAGATCTTCAGGATCTCACGCACACGGTCCACGGACATATTCATCTCCTTCGCGATCTCCTCCGGCGTAGGCTCGCGGCCAAGCTCCTGAAGCAGCTGACGGGAGACACGGATCAGCTTGTTGATGGTCTCTACCATATGTACCGGAATACGGATGGTGCGGGCCTGATCGGCGATCGCTCTTGTGATGGCCTGGCGGATCCACCATGTCGCATAGGTTGAGAATTTATATCCCTTCCGGTAATCGAACTTTTCTACCGCCTTGATTAGTCCGAGGTTTCCCTCCTGAATCAGATCCAGAAAAAGCATGCCTCGTCCGACGTATCGCTTCGCGATGGACACAACCAGACGGAGGTTCGCCTCCGCCAGGCGTTTCTTCGCGTTTTCATCGCCGTCCTCCATCCGCTTGGCGAGCTCAATTTCCTCATCCGCTGTCAGAAGCGGCACCTTTCCGATTTCCTTCAGGTACATCCGGACCGGATCCTCGATGCTGACGCCCTCCGGAACCGTGAGATCGATGTTCTCAACATCGGTATCCTCGTTATCGTCCTCTCCCTCCTCGCTGAGAAGGAGCATGTCGTCATTCGGCTCCTCATCCTCACTCTGAATCCGAAGAACATCGATGTCATGATCCTCCAGATATGCCACAACCATCTTGATCTGCTTCTCGTTGAGGTTCATTTCCTTGTAATACTCGACGATCTCCGTGTATTCGAGAGCGTTTTTCTTCTTCTTGGCTACCTCAATGAGGCTTTTGGTTTTTTCCAGCAATTTCTTGTTATCTGCTTCCATGAATGTTCTCCTTCTTCTGATGTACTTGTAAAAAGTACAATTTTCTGTCTATGTCATCCCCGCGCTTACTTACGTAACGCAGCGCGGATCATACGCTTTATCTGCACAGTCCTGCTTTTTTACGAAAAAATATTTTCCGGCAGTCCTCTTGCCCGAAGCTGATCGAGCTTTTTTCTCTCATCCATGATCTTCATGAATCCCTGCATATCCGCGGGATCCAGCTCATCAGCTCTCTTGTCGATGCTCTGCCGCTTCATGCGGCAGAGAACATCGAAAAGCGCCTTCTTGCGGTCTGCCGGACTGTCCAGTGTGATATCTGTGTTGAAGAGAGAGGCGGCCTCTGTCTGCTGTGCGCTGTCCTCGAAATGATTGATGATGGCGGCCGGGCTGATTTTGCCCTTCGCTCCCTGCTCCCAGACCATTTCCGCGACCTCCCGGTACATCGGGTTGGTAAAATCCGCAGGCGACAGATAATCCTTCAGCTGTTCCAGAAGCCCCGGCTGTCCCGCAATCCAGGTGAGCATCAGCTTCTGTTCCTTGTCCGCCGGAGCCGCTGCCATGGCTGCCTTCTGCCTTCGCGCATCGGTGCTCTTCGGCGGCCGGATCTCGGTTCTTCCCACGCCCTTCAGCGCTTCCCGGTTGATCTGTGACACCAGCATGCTCTGCTCGATGTGATATTTTCTCGCGATTGCCTCAGTGTAACTGTTTCTCTCAATCTCATCCCCGATCTCAAGAAGCATGGCCGCCACCTCGTGAAAAAATCTGCTTCGCTCGCCGGGATCGTTCATGTCGTAATTCTGTTCGGTCATGCGGACCATGAAGAGGAAGCTGTTCTCCGCCTCCTCCAGCCTCTGCTCGAACGCCTCGGCTCCCTCTGCCTTGATGAATTCGTCCGGATCCTTGTGCGGCCTCAGGTTTACCACCTTTGTGGAAAGCCCAGCCGTCCGAAGCATCGGAATCGCCCGCAGAGCCGCCTTCACACCGGCGCCGTCCATATCGTAGATGACCAGAACCTGTTTCGTGAACCGGCTCATCAGCGAGCACTGCTGAGAGGTCAGCGCCGTTCCCAGCGAAGCAACGGCGTTCGTGTAACCCGCCTGGTGCATCGAAATGACATCCATGTAGCCCTCACAGATGATGAAGTTCTTCCGGCGCGTCCTTCTCGCCACATTCAGGCCGTACAGATTCCGGCTCTTGTCGAACACAGGCGTCTCCGGGGAGTTCAGATATTTCGGTTTTCCGTCTCCCATCACCCGGCCGCCGAAGCCGATCACCCGGCTGTTCGCGTCCATAATGGGGAACATGACCCGGTTCCAGAACTTGTCTGAAAATCCCCGCTTCTCATCGACATGAAACAGCCCGGATTCCTTCAAAATCCCGTCGCTGTAGCCTTTTTTCTTAAAAAACTGATACAGATCGTTGCTGTATTTGTCGGCATAGCCAAGTCCGAAGCTCCGCATGGTTTCCGCACTAAGCCCGCGCCCTTCCAGATACCTCAGCCCGGCCTGTCCCGCCGGGGAATGGAGTCTGGAATAAAAATACAGCGCCGCCTGCTTGTTGATTTCCAGAAGTCTCGACCGCTTATCCTGTTCTTCCCGCTCCTCTCTCGAATACTCCGCCTCCGGAAGCTTCACGCCTGCCCTGTCCGCCAGAGCCTTGATTGCCTCCTGAAAGCTGTAATTCTCGTACTCCATCAGAAAGGTGTACACATTTCCGCCTTTGCCGCAGCCGAAGCAGTAATACATCTGCTTGTCCCGGCTCACCGAGAAAGACGGCGATTTTTCATTATGAAACGGGCACAGCCCGAAATAATTGCTGCCCCGCTTCTGAAGCTTCACATATTGAGAGATCACATCCACGATGTCGTTTCGTTCACGGACATCCTCGATGACCTCATCTGTATATCGCATGATTCCTCAAATAACCTCCTGTCCGTATCTGACGGTATCACTGTCTGACTGACGATTGGCTATGTAAGCCGCCATACAGAAGATACATCCTGACGATTACTCTGTAAATCGTCTTATGGGAGATACATTCTGACAATAGCTCTGTAAACCGCCATATGGAAATATATCCTGACGATTGCCCTATAAACCGCCATATGGAAATATATCCTGACGATTGCCCTGTAAACCGCCATATGGAAGATCCATCGTGCCGCAGCCTTTATGAGATGCGGATTTCGCGCGATCGCGCTTCCTTCCTGTCACAATACGTCCCAGGATTTTGGAATGTAGATCTCCCGGAATTTGTGAATCGCGTACTGGTCCGTCATCCCGGAGATGTAATCACAGACAACCCGCTCCGGTGTCTCGCCCTGCTCCAGCATCTTGCGGTATTCTCCCTTCAGAAGCTCCGGATGCCGGACGTAATATCCATACATCTCTGTCAGCATCCTGTCCACCTTGATCTCCTCGGACTTTGCCACCGGATTTGTGTACACATCCGCAAACATCAGCTTGCGGAAGGTCATCATCGCGTCATGGATCTGCTCCGACTGCCGGATATCATCGCGGTCCCGGCTGCTGGCGATCAGATCCATCACCAGTGTATTCAGCCTCTCGCGGGAAGTATATCCAAGCGTCATCCGCAGCGTAATCGGAATATCGTCTTCGCTGATGATCCCTGCCCGCTGCGCATCGTCCATGTCGTGATGAATATACGCAATCTTGTCACAGATCCGCACGATCTTTCCTTCCAGCGTGTGCGGTGTCGTGCTCATCTGATGATTCAGAATTCCGTCCCGCACCTCCCAGGTGAGGTTCAGCCCCTCCCCGTTTTTCTCCAGCTTTTCCACGACACGGAGACTCTGCTCATAGTGACGGAACCCCGACGGACAGAGCCTGTTCAGGGTTCTCTCCCCGGCATGGCCGAATGGAGTGTGCCCAAGATCATGCCCCAGAGCAATTGCCTCGACAAGATCCTCATTAAGCCGCAGTGCCTTCGCTACTGTCCTGGAAATCTGGGATACCTCCAGCGTGTGTGTCAGGCGCGTCCGGTAGTGATCTCCCTGCGGCGACAGGAACACCTGCGTCTTGTCCTTCAGTCTCCGGAAGGACTTGCAGTGCAGAATCCGGTCACGGTCGCGCATGTAATCCGTTCGAACGGTATCCTCGCTGATCGGCCAGTCCCGCCCCCGCGTCTCCCGGCTGTGGGCAGCGTAAGGGCTCAGATCATCCAGTTCGTTTTCTTCAATCGCTTCCCGAATATTCATGGCTCTGCTCTCCAATCTTTGCCGAGAATGCTGCTTTCCCGAAAAAATGCGTCTATTATATATTTACGACGCCAAAAAGGATTTTCCTTTTTTATTTTGAAAAGTTTCAAACGCAAAGCGTTAAATTTTTGTCCGTCCAGACAAGAAAAACACCAACCCCGGGTGGATTGGTGCTGGTGTAGACTGCTGATCTAAGCAATGCTGAGTCGGGCGACGATTTTGCAGAATTCTTGATTTTCGTCGCCTGACAAGCTCTAAATAGCTTTGACTGAGCGGCGGTTCTGCCGAATTCTTGTTTTCCGTCGCCTGCGGACAGCAGCTACTGTTGATCACCCCTGTCCTCTTTCTCCTCCGGATGCTCCACATGAAGCTTGATTTTTCCGACTCTGTGTCCATCCATTTCGAGAATCCGTATGGTCATATTCTCATAGTGGTAAACATCCCCGCGGGAGGGAACCTTTCCGGCGATCTCCAGAATCCATCCGCTCACGGTGATCGAATCATGCTCCCGCTCACATCCGATCTCATCGAAGAGCTTTTCAAGGTTTGCGGAGCCCTCCACCACATAGTCGCTGTCCGTGATCTTCCGGATTTCCTGGACAATTTCGTCATGCTCGTCCCAGATCTCGCCGACCAGTTCCTCCAGGATATCTTCCATGGATACGATACCGACCGTGCCGCCGTACTCATCGACCACGACCGCCAGGTGAATTTTTTTCTTCTGAAGCTCGCGCAGGAGCTCGTCGATCTTCTTGTGCTCCGTAATAAAGACCGTCGGACGTATGATAGAGTCGATCGTCCGGTCCGAGCCGAAAATCTTGTTATAAAAATCCTTTTCATAAAGGATTCCCGTGATATGGTCCATGTCCTCCCGGTAAACCGGAAGCCTCGAGTAGCCGGTCTGGGCAAAGATGTCCGCGATTTCCTGATTGGAGGTTCCATACTCCACTCCGACGATATCCACTCTCGGTGTCAGAATATCAACCGCCTCCTGATCCCGGAATTCTATTGAATTGCGGATCAGATCGCTTTCCTCCTCACCAATGCCGCCACCGGTCTCCGCCTCATCGACGATTGTCAGAAGCTCCTCGTCCGTGATTGCGCGGTCTTCCTCACCTTTAATGAGCTTCGCCAGAAACTTCTTCCACAGTCCGAAGAGAAAATTCACCGGCGTCAGAACTACAACGATACAGCTCAGAAGCGGGGCAGCCAGCATCGCCACCTGCTCCGGAAACTCCGACGCCATGCTCTTAGGCGAAATCTCGCCAAAAATCAGGAGCACCAGCGTCGTCACCAGCGTCGCAATGCCGGAACCTGCATCCTCTCCGAGCATACGCACGAAGAAAACGGTTGCCAGCGACGTCGCGCCAATATTTACGACGTTGTTTCCGACCAGAATCGTGGAGAGGACGCTGTCATAGCGGTCCAGCAGCTTCATCACAAGGATCGCCCGCCGGTCTCCCTTCTCCGCCATATTCTTGACCCGGATATGATTCAGCGAGGCAAACGCCGTCTCCGTCGCTGAAAAATAAGCCGACAATATTACACAAATTACGATAACCACCAGAGTACCGATATTTTTTTCCATATCTTTCCTGCATTCATCCCCTCAAAAATCTCATTGTTCACGACGCAAAACCCTTGCCCGGGCATTATCTCTGCCGTTCTTCGCGGCTCTTCCGGCCCCGGGCATTACCTCTGCCTTTCTTCGCGGCTCTTCCGGCCCCGGGCATTACCTCTGCCGTTCTTCACCGGTCTTCTGACCCGGCTGATTCTGCTGTTTCAGCTTGCAGCAGTCCGGCACCTCGCCGTGAAACGCTTCCTTGTTCGAATCCGCCATACGCTTCAACCACGCATTCCAATGATTTTTGATTCCGGAAAAAATACTCATATGACAAAAGCCATTTCCTTTCTTGATCGTTCGGATCATCCTTCTTGCATTACGAATTCTCATCATATCTGAAATTTCCCTATTGCTGATATCTGGAAGTTCTTTTCTGCACGGGATTTCACCGTATTCCTATCATAGCACGGAAATCCTTTTTCGCAAGCCGGCATATCCTGAATTCCTGCCTGCTGTACCGGCAGGGCAGAACCTGTCTTGAATTATGCCCGGACAGCTTTTATAATAATATGTACAAACAAAAAAAGACTTTTTCCGGATCAACCGCGGGCGTTCGCGCACAATCACTCGGGAAAAAGTCGGATTCAAATGTATGCGGAGGGAATCTGATGGAAAAATCAAAGGTCTATTTTACCGACTTTCGTACACACACAAATGGCCCGAGCCTGCCGGGGAAGCTGGCGAAGCTGATTCGCAAGGCAGGAATCGGCAGCATTGATATGGACGGAAAGTTTGTAGCAATCAAGATGCATTTCGGCGAGCTCGGCAACATCTCCTATCTGCGTCCGAACTACGCAAAAGCAGTCGCTGACGTGGTAAAGGAACTCGGCGGAAAGCCCTTCCTGACCGACTGCAATACGCTCTATCCCGGAAGCAGGAAGAACGCGCTTGATCATCTGAGCTGTGCTGAAGAGAACGGCTTCAGCATGGCGACCACCGGATGCCACGTCATCATCGGCGACGGTCTGTGCGGAACCGATGAAGTGATCGTCCCGATCCGGAACGGTGAATATCTCAAGGAGGCATATATCGGCCATGCCATCATGGATGCCGATATCCTGATCAGTCTCACCCATTTCAAGGGTCATGAGGCGACCGGCTTCGGCGGCGCGCTCAAAAATATCGGTATGGGATGCGGAAGCCGCGCCGGCAAGATGCACCAGCACAACTCCGGAAAGCCACATGTCATTGAAGAGCAATGCCGCGGCTGCAGGAGCTGCGCAAAGGAATGCGGTTCCGATGCCATTTCTTACGAAAGCGGGAAGGCACACATCAACCAGGATATCTGCAAGGGATGCGGACGCTGCATCGGTGCCTGCAATTTCGACGCCATCGTAAACAACAACTGGGACGCCAACGAAATCCTCGGCTGTAAGATCGCCGAATACTCCCAGGCAGTCTGTGACGGCCGCCCGACCTTCCACATCAGCCTGATCACTGATGTCTCACCGAACTGTGACTGCCACCCGGAGAATGACGCCCCGATTCTTCCGAATATCGGAATGTTTGCCTCCTTTGATCCGGTTGCCCTCGATCAGGCCTGCGTTGACGCTTGTCTCGCTGCCACACCGATCCGCAACAGTCAGCTCGGAGACAACCTCGCGAAACCGGACTGGCACCATCATCACGACCATTTCCTGGACAGCAACCCGAACGTACGCTGGAAGGAGACACTCGAACACGCCGAGAAGATCGGCCTCGGCAGCCGCTCCTATGAACTGATCACCATGAAATAAGGATCCGTCAATGATACTCTTGTAGTAACAACCAGGAAGGGATGCCTCGTGGTGATGACAGGAAAGCCGCATCCATGAAGCATTGACTTGCAGTGACAGATTTCCCGGATCCATCAAAAGGGTCCGGGAATTTTTTTGTCCTTTCACGCGTGACAGACCCGGGGCTGCTGCTGTGTGATACAGTGGATATTGCCGCCCCCATAAACGATCTCTCTGGTCCTGACACCGACCGTTTGCCGGTCCGGGAACATGGCAGCGATTTGCCGAAGGGCCACCTCATCATTCGGGTCATCATACTGAGGCACGATCACCCCTCCATTTACAATCAGGAAATTCAGGTAAGACGCCGCGCAGAGTTCTCCGGGATTACGAGGAATCGCATGACCGCTGCTCTCTACTTCATAGTCTTCGGGAAGACGGACCGGATACTTCGGACAGCAGACCGGATGTACCTTCAGTTTTCTTCCCCTGGCATCCCGCGACTGTTCCAGAACGCGAAGCGCTTTCTGTGATGCCTGATAAAACGGGCTGTCCGGGTTTTCTTCCCGAATGCATGCCACCTCCCCCGGACGGACAAAGCATGCCACATCATCAACATGTCCGTTTGTCTCCTCCGGATCAATCCCGTCCGGAATCCATATCACCTTCTCTGCCCCAAGATAGGCACAGAGCCGCTGACCGATCTGTTCTTTTGTCAGTACGGGGTTTCTCCCCTGACTCAGAAGGCACATTTCTGTCGTAAGAATAGTTCCCTCGCCATCCGTGTGAAAGGATCCTCCCTCAAGAATAAAATCAGCGCGATACCGGTCAATCCCCAACATGTCGCAGATTTTTCCCGCAAGGGCATCATCCTGATCCCATGGCTGATATAATCCGTCCACATCGCCGCCATAAGCATTGAACCGCCAGTCACAGGCACGCAGTCCTCCCTTGTCATTGACGACAAACGAAGGGCCGGTATCCCGGATCCAGGCATCATCAGAAGACATCTCAATCACTTCCACATCCGGAACATTTAGGAACGCATTCTCTGCCCGCTCCATCTGATCCGGAGACGCGAGCATGCAGACCGGTTCAAACGCGGCAATTGCTCTTGCAGCATCGGCATAGGCTTTCTGCGCCGGAAGCGCATGCTCTCTCCAGTTATCCGGCCTTTCCGGCCATATCATCCAGATTCTGTCCTGTGGTTCAAATTCTCCCGGCATCCGGTACCCATCCCTTCCGGGAAGTGAATTTCTGATGAAACCCATCCTCTTTCCTCCTGATCCTGTTCGCAGTTCCCATTTATCCGTTCACCCCTTCAGCTTCGTCCACATGCTGTCCAGTGTCGCAATGGTGTCCGTATCCAGATTATCCACATATTCTCCTGCGGAAATTACGCTCTCCGGCGGGTTTTTCGCCTCATTATCTGTGTAGTCTGCGCCCATCGCCTTTACCGCTGCCGTATTCGGATTCAGATACGGGAATTCCTTGGAAATTGCCTCTGAGGTTTCCGGCTCCAGGATGTAATTGATAAATTTCTCCGCAGCGTCCTTGTGCTTTGCGCCCTTCGGGATCGCCCAGTTATCCATGAAGACATACGCGCCCTCCTTCGGGAATACAATCTTAATGTCCGGATTTTCTTCCATGGCAAGCGCAATCTCCGCACTCCAGCAGAAACCGACCGTACAGTCACCGCTGATCAGAGAAGATTTCGGCGAATCCGAATCATACACCTTGATATTGTCCTTCAACGTCAGAAGTTTCTGTTCCACCTCCTTCAGCTTATCCGGATCTGTCTCATTCATGGAAAGCCCCATCGAGCGCTCGGTCATGCCGATCACCGCACGGTAATCGTCCAGTACAACCAGGGAATTCTTCAGAGACGGATCAAACAGATCATTGTAGCTGGTGATTTCCTTCTTGACCTTCTTCGTATTGACCGCAATTGCGGCAACGCCGCCCTGATACGGAACAGAATAGGTGTTGTCCGGATCATAAGACGGATTGAGATACTGCTCTCCGATATTTTTCAGATTGGTCAGCTTGTCCTTATCCAGCTTCTCCAGCATATCCTGGGAGATCATCTGCTTTACCATATAATCCGAGGGCTGGACGATATCATATGTGCCCTCCGCCTCCGCCTTCACCTTGGCGAGCATATCTTCATTCGAAGAAAACGTAGTAACATTCACCTTGATGCCGGTCTCTTTCTCAAAATTCTGAATGACACTGTCCGGAATATACTCTGTCCAGACAAAGATGTTCAGGCTGTCGGCGTCTCCGCCGGAGGAGCTCCCTCCGGAAGTGTTGATTCCGCATCCCGTAATACCAACGGCCATAGCAGCCGCAAGTCCCAACGCAAGCATACTCTTTATTTTTTTCTTCATATCGATCTCTCCTTCCCTTACTCCCACATTGCTGTTTCAACTCTCCTTGTACCACACGGAACACTCAGTGTTTTACCTTGTTCCTCCTGCGGTTCTTCCGGCTGAAGATACCGCTCTGTGTCAGAATAACCAGCACGACAGTTCCGACCAGAATCAGCGTGCTCAGCGCGTTGACATCCGGCGCGACGCCGCTCTTGATGCTCTCCATCACCTTCAGCGGGTAGGTCTTTGTCGTACCGTTTACGAAGTAACTGATAATCACGTCATCGATAGAAAGCGTAAATGCCAGCAGCGCTCCGCCCGCGATTCCGGGAGCAAGCACCGGGAACGTCACCTCGAAGAACGTTCGGATTCGGTTCGCCCCGAGATCCATGCTTGCTTCCTCAAGTGAAATATCATACCCCGCAAGTCTCGATCTTACGTTAAAGATGACAAAAGGAACGTCAAAGGTTACGTGCGCGAGAATCAGCGTTCCCATGCCTCTGGGAATTCCGGTCCCGGCAAACATGGTCAGAAGTGATATACCAAGCACAATCTCCGGAATCACCACCGGAATGTACAGCAGCGCATCGATCAGTTTCTTCCCGCGGAACTTGTAGCGGTACATGCCGATCGCACCCAGCGTACCGATCGCGGTGGAGAGCAGGGTACTTACCACAGCAAGAAATATCGTGTTGCCAAAGGAGTTCAGGAGTGCCGCGTTTTGGAGCAGTTCTCCGTACCAGTACAGGGAAAAACCCTTCCATGACAGATATGGCTTCGTCATTGTCCCGTTAAAAGAGTTGACCACAATAACCACTATCGGAAGAAACAGAAACGCATACACCAGAAAGAGGAATATTCTCCGACCGGGAGTGATCTCTCCCTTTTTTTCCTTCGCCATTACCTTATTCTCTGTATTCATCAGTCACACCCCCAGACTTTCCATGTCGCCTCCGAGCCTCTGATAAATCCGCACAAGCAGAAGCGTTACCAGAATCAGGATGATGGAGAGCGCGGCTCCAAGAGGCCAGTTGTTGCCGCTCTGGAACTGTCGCTCAATCAGGTTTCCGATCATATCGGTGTTGCCTCCGCCGAGGATATCGGATACATAGAAGTATCCGAGCGCCGGTATAAAGACCATGATGCATCCGGAAAAAATACCGCTCGATGTCAGTGGCAGAATCACTTCAAAAAATGTCTGAACCTTTCTGGCTCCCAGATCTGCGGAAGCCTCCAGGAGACTGCCGTCCAGCTTCTCAGCCGCCGAATAAAGAGGCAGGACCATGAATGGAAACAGGCAGTACACCATGCCGAGTACTGTCGTCGCCGGATGATAAAGGAGATCCAGCGGCTCCTTTACCAGATGCACCTTCAGCAGGAAAGTGTTCAGCCACCCGCTGTTTCCGAGAAATGTCTTCCATCCGTATATCCGGATCAGCGAATTTGTCCAGAACGGTATAATTACAAGCATGTAGAAAACATTCTTCCTCTTGCTTTTTGTTCTCGCGATGATCCACGCAAAGGGAAAGGCGATCAGCAGCGCCAGAACCGTGGAAAGAAAAGCAATCAGCAGCGACTGCAGGTATATTTTCAGATAGTCCGGATCAATCAGCCGGATATAATTTTTGAATGTAAACTGAAAAACAACGTTGTAATTCTCATCAATATTGCAAAAGCTGATGACAATGACGTAGATCATCGGGATCGCCACAAACAGAATCATCCACAGACTCACCGGAGCGACGGTGGTCAGTGCCGGCAGAATCTTTGAACGGAACCGCATCGTTTTTTTGCTTTTATCACCCACACCTGTCACCTCCAAACATGAGCTGTGTGTTTCAATTTTGAAAACAGATTGACGACATACACGAAATCATCTCCTCACACGGTCGGCATGCTCGATTGAATTTCATAACAACTGAGAAATTGGAATGATTTTCTCACACGATTGCCATATTATTCAGTGCATTATAGATAGTATTGTCACTGTTGTGGAGAAGCACCGCATCTCCTACATCCCAGGTGACATAGACAACCTCTCCTACCTTAGGCACTTCTTCGCCGGAGAGCCGTTCCGCCCTGACCTCGTTTCCGTTCGGAAGCACGATGTTGCATTTTAAAACCGAGCCGACATAGATATAATCCTTCACGATGCCCTGGAGTCCGAAGCTGCCGATGTCATCCTTGTAGAATCTGATTTTCTCCGGACGCACGGATATCGTGACAAATTCTCCGTTGCTGAAGCCGTCCCCCTTCGCCTGCACAAATCCGTTCTCCACGGCAACCTCGCATGTCCTGCCGGCGATTTCGACAATGCAGCCTTCGAAGATATTTGTCTCACCAATGAAGGTCGCGACAAATTTCGTCGCGGGATGTTCATAAATTTCAGAGGGAACAGCGACCTGATCGATAATGCCGTCGTGCATGACAGCGATCCGGTCGCTCATTGTCAGAGCCTCCTCCTGATCGTGAGTGACATAGATAAAAGTAATGTTCAGTTTCTTCTGAAGGCGTTTCAGTTCGAGCTGCATCTGCTTCCTCAGCTTCAGATCGAGCGCGCCGAGCGGTTCATCCAGGAGAAGCACCTTCGGCCGGTTGATCAAAGCTCTTGCGATCGCCACCCTCTGCTTCTGACCGCCGGACAGCTGTGCCGGGTAACGATCCTCGAATCCCTCAAGCTGCACCATGGAGAGCATCTCTTCCACCCGCTCGCGGATTTCCGGCTTTGGTACTTTTTTCATACGTAACCCGTAAGCTATGTTGTCGAAAATTGTCTTGTGCGGGAATAAGGCATAGGTCTGAAATACTGTGTTCACATCCCTCTCAAAGGGCTGCCTCGCTTCAATGCTTTCTCCCTCCACCCGGATGCTCCCGCTGCTAGGGATCTCAAATCCCGCAATCATCCGCAGTGTGGTCGTTTTGCCACATCCGGATGATCCGAGAAGCGTCAGAAACTCACCTGCCTTCACGTGAAGATTCATATCCTTCACGACGTGATTGGTGCCGTATATTTTGTTCACATGGTCCAGTTCAACAATATATTCGCTCACTCTGGTATCACCTCTTTGAATAATAATGTATCTATCCGGTCGTTTATGCGACTCGGCCAGAGCAATACAGGAGTACTCAGGTCTGCTGTATCAACTCAGAGTGCTTCATCTCCGCGTTCACCGGTACGAATACGGATTGCATCCTCGATCGGCCGGATAAAGATTTTTCCATCTCCCACATGATCCGTAGCCAGCTTATCCCGGACGGCCTCGATGATCGGCTCAACCTTCTTGTCCTCTACTACGATCTGAACACGAATCTTCGGCAACAGGTTAATGGTTGTCTTGAGCCCCTTCAATTCCTTTACCGCGGTATCGGAGGCTCCTTTCTGCGTCCCGCAGCCCATAGCTGTGGAAATTGTCATACCTCCGCAATTCTCCTGATCCAGAATAGCCTTTACATCCTCGAGTCTGTCAGGTCTGATGATCATAACCAGTTCCTTCATATTTTTTCCTCCTTCCATTTCAAACACTAGTCAGACATGGCAATGCACTCTTCGCGGATGATATCCCGCCGATGCGAATGGAGCCTCACACGTCTGCTTCATGAATCAGTACCTCTCACTGTTCGAGTAAAAAAATAAGGGCGCACCGGGAATTCCTTCCCGATACGTCCTTGTATCATTAACAGTACATACATCATTTTCACCGACATGTAGTACAAAAAAAGTACCCGACCATCGCTAAAGATGGCAGATACTTCATTGTACGTCTGACAAGTTTTCAAATTTCTTTTTCTTGAATTATGTATGCTATACTAGCAAAGAGGAATTCGTAAAGCAATACTTTTCTTCAGGTATTTCTGGTATTTTCTAACAGTTTTATAATACTTTCTGATAACTTTGCGGTACTTTCTAACAGTTCTGTGGTACTTTTTAAACCGTCTGCGCATTTTTAGTGATATGTCATTCCACATTCGTCCAGATGCTGAGCGTATCGATAACCTTCTGTTTGTCCTCTTCCCCCAGCTTCTCTACCATCTTGGATATTTTATGATCCAGAGAAGTTTTCCGATACGCCGGTACCGCTCTTCCGACAAGCTCATCCAGTGTGATCCCGGTTAAATCGCCATAGTAGCACAGCACACGGAGAGACATTGCAGTCCGACTGTTTTCGACGTTACTGATATATCCGGGCGTCACATTCAGGGTTCTGGCAACATCCCCCTGTGTCAGACCGTGTTCCTTTCTCAGTTTCTTCACTACCTGTCCGAGATTTGCGAATTCAAAATCACCTTGTTTGCCCATCCGACTGCACCTCTTCAACCATCTTTAGAAATATATTATGAGCGGGTGCAGTATTCTCAGGGTATAGACAATGTTCATAATATTATATTGAAAATGCCTTCGAAAATGCATTCAGTCTCTTACACACGCTTTGCGTGTGACGAGCCTGTCTGCGTTTTCGAAGAGCTTATACAATTAAAAAGAGCCTGCCGAAGCAGACTTTTCATAAGATCAACACATACCTTCAAAACTGAATACACAAACTCTTCCCGGGAATCCGTCTCCGGATTCCCTCCTTCCGTTCCAACTTATGCTTCAGGTCAAACCCTCGACCGATTAGTAACAGTCAGCTCCATGCCTTACGGCACTTCCACCTCTGCCCTATCAACCTTATCGTCTTTAAGGGGTCTTACTTCTTTCGAATGGGA
>NZ_JBQKIK010000039.1:0-20067 GCF_052117805.1 Bilifractor sp. LCP21S3_F8
CCGCTCACACAAAGTGTGAAGCGGTGGGGCGAACGCCGCGACAGACCGACGAAGTCGGTCACCTGTAGGATTGCGGGAGTGCGAAGCACGGAGCAATCCGTAGCTTATACAAGGTTATTAAAAAAACAGCTCTTCGAAAACGCAGACAGGTCGCCTGTCGCGAAGCGTGTGTAAGAGACTGGATGCGATTTCGAAGGCACTTACTTTTCGTTACTTCGTGTGCTCCTTCTTCTTCAGCGCGCTCCACTTCAGGTACGCATTGATAAACGGGTCAATATCGCCGTCCAGGACAGCACTTGCCTGTGCACGCTCTTCTCCTGTCCGCAGATCCTTCACCATCGTATACGGCTGAAGGACATAGGAACGGATCTGATGTCCCCATGCAATATCCGTCACCTCGCCGCGGATTCCGGCCTCTTTCTCCGCCTGCTTCTCCAGCTCAAGCATATACAGCTTTGATTTCAGGACCTGCATAGCCTTGTCCTTGTTCATATGCTGAGACCGCTCGTTCTGACAGGTGACCACGATACCGGTCGGCAGATGGGTGATCCGGATTGCCGATGAGGTCTTGTTGACGTGCTGACCGCCGGCACCGCTGGAACGATAGGTATCCACACGGATGTCCTCGTCACGCACTTCGATATCAATATCCTTGTCCAGATCCGGCATGACATCGCACGATACGAAGGAGGTCTGCCGCTTTGCCTGCGCATTAAACGGAGAAATCCGGACCAGACGGTGAACTCCTGCCTCCGACTTGAGATAGCCATACGCATTCTCGCCGTTGACCTGGAACATTACCGACTTGATGCCGGCCTCATCGCCTTCCTGATAATCCAGTTCCTCAATGCTGAAATGATGCCTCTCCGCCCACCTTGTATACATACGGTAAAGCATGCCGCACCAGTCCATAGCCTCGGTTCCGCCCGCTCCCGCGTTCAGTCTCACGATCGCGTTGCAGGAATCATATTCCTCGGAGAGCAGTGTCTTGATCCGGATATTCTCAAGCTTCTCCTTGAACTCATCCAGCATCTCCCGCACTTCCGGAACGACCGACTCGTCATCCTCTTCTTCGCCCATCTCGATCAATGTCTCGATGTCTTCCTTAGAGGATACCAGCTTCTTGTAGGTGTCCCGATCGTCCTTGAGATTTCCCAGCTCTCTTGTCTGCTTCTGAGCCTCCTCCGGGTTGTCCCAGAAATTCGGCTCCTCCATTTTTCTCTCTAATTCTTCGATCCGCTGCTCTTTGCTAGCGAGGTCAAAGTGAATCCCTCACTTCCACCAATGGCTGATCGAATGTCCTGAGTTCCTGTTTCATGTTTTCAAGTTCTACTACCACCAGCTTCACCACCTTTTGTTCTGTGAACATTTTATTCCGGTTTGCGCATCCTGAAGGGCCGGTTCCGAAAACCGGTAATCGGGGCCCTCTTTAACGAGAAAAAACACGCTGCGCGAGTTTTATCTCGCTATCGCGACGCTCGCCGCACACGAATACTTCGCATTCGGCTGCGGCTCACTGTTCGCGTAAAAAAATATTCCCGCCGCATGCCGTCATCTGTCCGACGGCATGACGATGCTGTCGCGCCGGCAGGACACCCCCGACACGGCAGCTCTTCTGATCATCTGCTCTTCGGATCAGTTCTTCACTCAGATATCCAGCGGCGGTGCTCCCTTCCGTCCGTGACACTGCTTATACTTCAGACCGCTTCCGCACGGGCAGGGGTCGTTCGGATAAATCTTTTTTGCCTTTTTCTGTATCGGCTTCCGTTCGGATGTGTCATCTCTGTTTGTTCCGGTGACCTGAGCTACCTGCTCACGCTCCACCTTCTCCTCGATCCGGACATGGTACAGCAGGCGGATGGTGTCCTCCTGAATTGACGCGGTCATTTCATTGAACATGTCATAGGCCAGCATCTTGTACTCCACCTTCGGATCCTTCTGGCCGTATGCCTGAAGTCCGATACCCTGGCGCAGCTGCTCCATATCATCGATGTGATTCATCCATTTCTCATCGATCACACGCAGAAGGATGACACGCTCCAGCTCACGGATCTGTTCCTCAGACTGGAACTGGGCCTCTTTTTCCTCATAAAGCCGGACTGCCTTGTCCTTGAGGTTCTGCTTCAGCTCCTCCTTGCCCTTCTTCAGAGCAGCGACATCTTCTTTCGTTATCTTCTGAAGAGGAATAATCGGAAGCAGCAGACGGTTCAGTTCATCCAGATCCCAGTTGTCCGGTTCATCTCCACTCTCGCCGATCGCCCGCTCCACGGTGTTGTCGATCGTGTCGTAGATCATCTTCATGATAGAATCACGCATGCTCTCGCCGTTCAGAACCTGGCGGCGCTCCTTGTAGATGATCTCTCTCTGCTCGTTGTTGACAAGGTCATAATCCAGAAGATTCTTACGGATTCCGTAGTTGTTGCCCTCGATCTTCTCCTGCGCCTTCTCGATTGTCGAGGAAAGCATCTTGTGGTGAATCTCCTCACCCTCGGATACGCCCAGAGATTTGAAGACGGACATCAGCTTCTCGGAGCCGAACAGGCGGAGAAGATCGTCTTCCAGTGACAGATAGAAACGGCTCTCTCCCGGATCTCCCTGTCGTCCGGAACGTCCTCGCAGCTGATTGTCGATACGTCTCGACTCATGCCGCTCCGTACCGATGACCTTCAGTCCTCCGGCCGCTCTCGCTTCCTCATCAAGCTTGATATCGGTACCACGGCCCGCCATATTCGTGGCAATGGTTACCGCTCCCGCCTCGCCCGCGTGGGATATGATCTCGGCCTCAAGCTCATGATATTTCGCGTTCAGTACCTGATGCGGAATTCCCTCTCTCTTCAGCATGCGGCTGAGAAGCTCTGAGGTATCAATGTTGACGGTACCCACAAGTACCGGCTGTTTCTTCGCGTGAGACTCCTTGACGTCCTCGATTACCGCCCGATATTTCTCCTTCTTTGTGATATAGACGGCATCATCATGATCGATTCTGGCGATCGGTTTATTCGTCGGAATCTCGATGACATCCATTCCGTAAATATCGCGGAACTCCTGCTCCTCTGTCAGAGCGGTACCTGTCATACCTGCCTTCTTCTCATATTTATTGAAGAAGTTCTGGAAGGTGATGGTGGCAAGCGTCTTGCTCTCGCGCTTTACCTTTACGTGCTCCTTCGCCTCAATCGCCTGATGCAGTCCGTCGGAATAACGGCGGCCCGGAAGCACTCGTCCGGTAAACTCATCTACGATGTATACCTGATCATCCTTGACAATGTAATCGCGGTCCTTGAACATCAGATTGTGCGCACGAAGCGCCAGGATGATGTTGTGCTGGATCTCAAGATTCTCCGGATCTGAGAGGTTATCAATGTGGAAGAACTGCTCCACCTTTTTGACGCCCTGCTCGGTCAGCGTCACAATCTTGTCCTTCTCATTTACGATAAAGTCTCCGGTCTCCTCGATTTCCTCGCCCATGATGGCAGTCATCTTGGTAACCTCGCCGGAAGCCTCACCGCGCTGAAGCTGTGTCGCCAGAATATCACACGTCTCGTAGAGCTTCGTAGATTTTCCGCTCTGTCCGGAAATGATCAGAGGGGTGCGGGCTTCATCGATCAGAACCGAGTCAACCTCATCGATGATCGCATAAGCAAGATCTCTCTGCACCATCTGATCCTTGTATATCACCATGTTGTCACGAAGATAATCAAAACCGTCCTCATTGTTTGTGACATAGGTGATGTCACAGTTGTACTGGGCACGGCGCTCATCATTCTTCATGCTGTTCAGAACGCATCCTACGGTCAGACCCAGGAACTCATGAACCTTTCCCATCCAGCCCGCGTCACGGCTCGCCAGATAATCATTGACGGTGATGATGTGCACTCCTCTTCCCGTGAGGGCGTTCAGATAAGCCGGCATCGTGGATACGAGGGTTTTTCCTTCACCGGTCTTCATCTCCGCGATACGCCCCTGATGAAGAATGATTCCGCCGATAATCTGAACTCTGTAGGGTTCCATACCCAGTACACGTTTTGCCGCCTCCCTTACGGTTGCAAATGCTTCCGGCAGAAGGTCATCCAGTGTCTCGCCGCCCGCCAGGCGGTCCTTGTACTCCTTCGTCTTGGCGCGAAGCTCATCGTCGCTGAGCGCCTGCATGGCGGGACGATAGGATTCTACCTTGTCTACGATCGGCTCAATTCGTTTTAACTCTCTCTGGCTGTGTGTGCCAAAGATTCTTTCTGATAATTTCATTCCTAAATTCTAAGCTCCTGTGTGGTTTACGAGGAAAAAACGCCTTTCGGCGTCTTTTCCCTCTGGCAGGTCTGCCGGAAACGGTGCGATCCGAAAATCTCAGATCAGTTTTCCGGTTCAATCAGACCATAAGTGTTTCCTTTTCTCTTATATACGACATTAACCTGATCCGTGTCCGCATTCATGAACACGAAGAAATTGTGTCCGAGAAGTTCCATCTGTACGCATGCGTCTTCCGGATACATCGGCTTGATATCAAACTTCTTCGTCCGGACAATACGGATCTCCTCATTCTCCATATAATCATTGTCGATGTATGTCTTCTGGAAATTAGAAGCAGCCTGTTTCTTGTCTATAATTTTCGTCTTATACTTGCGAAGCTGACGCTCGATCACCTCTTCTACAAGATCAATGGATACATACATATCGTTGCTGACCTGCTCGGAACGGATGATTTTGCCTTTGACAGGAATGGTAACCTCGATTTTCTGTCTTTCTTTTTCCACACTCAGTGTAACGATTACGTTTGTATCCGGTGTGAAATATCTCTCCAGCTTGCTCAGTTTTTCATTTACTGCAGCTCTGAGACCGTCGGTAATCTCTATATTCTTTCCACTGATCGTGATATTCATAAAAACATCTCCTTTCGAGGGGTACATACACCCTATTTTGATTAGAATATTATAACAACAGATCCGGCATTCGTAAAGTGCAGATAACCCCTGCGTGAACAGTTGCGCGCATTTACGCGGTCCCGGGTCTGTCGGACCGGCCGGACACTGATACATCTGTGAATAACTGCACCCGGTCACCATGAACCGGGCCGTGCCGAATCCTTATGTGTTTTTGTTGAGATATGCGTAGATCTCCCGTTTGCCGCAGCCCCGGTCACGGGCTACCTGCTTCATGGCCTCTTTCCGGTCTGTCCCGCGGTCCAGATAATATGCCATGTGCTCTTCCACGGTCATTTTCTTCCAGAACTCCTGCTCTTCCTCTTTCCGCTCCCGGAAACTCTTTCCCGCAATGACCAGAACGAACTCACCTCTTGGCGCTTCCGTCTCAAAATGTTCCAGCGCGGCGCCAATTGTCGTCCGCTGTACATTTTCGTGCTTTTTTGTCAGTTCCCTGCAAAGACTGATCCTCCGTTCTCCGCCGAGCACATCCCGAAGCTCCCCGAGCGTCCTCACCAGGCGGTGGGGCGCCTCGTAGAGAATGATCGTTCTCGTCTCTGCCTTCAGGTCCTCCAGTACCGCTGCCCTCTCCTTTTTCTCCATGGGAAGAAATGCCTCGAAGGCGAACCGCCTCGTGGACAGTCCCGACATCGTCAGCGCCGTAATACAGGCGGCCGGCCCCGGAAGCGAAGTGACCTCTATCCCCGCCTCCACGGCCAACTCGACGAGAACCTCTCCCGGATCGGAGATGCCCGGTGTGCCCGCGTCCGTGATCAGGGCAATATTCGTTCCGGAAAGCATCTTCTCCACAAGCTGTCTGCCCTTGTCGTAGCGGTTGTTCTCGTGATAGGCAGTCATCGGGGTGTGGATATCAAAATGATTCAGCAGCTTGATGCTGTTTCTCGTATCCTCCGCGGCGATCAGATCCGCTTCCCTCAGCGCCCGGACAACCCGGAAGGTAATATCCTCCAGATTTCCAATCGGTGTTGCGCAAAGTGTAAGTCTGCCCGGCATTACAGCCTCCTTTCCGGCACTTTCGCCGTATCTCAATTGTTTTCCATGAGCCGGCGCGGGATTATCTTCCGTCACCGTAAATCTCGCGAATCTCCCGGGTATATACGCCGGGCCTCTCGTATACGATCAGAGGTTTTTCCACCCGGATCCTCGGATTTCCGTTCTTGCACGCTTCCAGAAGAACCATGTTCGGTTCCTTGTCCGCAAAAGGATACACCAGACGCATCCGCTTCGGCTCCAGCCGGTACTCCTTCAGGGTACACATAATCTCCGCCAGGCGGAAGGGCCGGTGAATCAGGTAGAAGCGTCCTCTGTCCGTGAGAACCCGGGACGTCTGCTCCGCAATGTCCCGAAAGCTGCACAAAATCTCATGTCTCGCGATGGCCACTGCCGGATCGGGATTCGTCAGGCCGTGCCGGCCGATCATATAGGGCGGATTGCTGACCACTACGTCAAAGGAAGCCGCACCGAATATGGATACGGCTTCCCGGATGTCTCCCTGTACAATGGATATTCTGTCGTTCAGATGATTAAGGGCCACACTTCTGCCGGCCATATCCGCGCTTTCCTTCTGAATCTCCAGCCCCGTAAAGCTTCGCCCGGGTGTCTTGGCAGCCAGAAGGATCGGCAGAATTCCCGTCCCCGTTCCGAGATCCAGCACCCGCTCTCCCGGTTTTACCTTCGCATAACCGGACAGAAGCACCGCATCGATTCCGTAGCGGAAGCTCTTCTGCCCCTGGATGATAAAAAATCCATTCTGGAGATCATCCAGATGCTCTCCTTGTTTCAGTTCTGGGGACATTTACGACTCCTTGTTCTCTTCCGGCATCTCTCTTCTGCTTCGATCCGGGCGTCTGCGGTCCCGTCTTCTGGTCCGCTCCGGATTCTGTGATTCGGAATCTCTTCCGTCCTCCGGAGAGCGCTTTTCTCCCCGCGCGCGAAAGCCTTCACTCTCGCGACTCACCGTTCCTTCCGGATCCATCCCATTTCTTCTGTCACGGTTTCCCCGTCTTCCACGACGGTTTCGCCGGCTTCTTCTCTCCGGATTCTCATCCTGACGTTCCTCAGCGCCATCAGCCTCCGGAGCCGGTCTGCCTCCCCTTTCGGAGTTCAGCCTCTCACCCGCAGCCGTCCTCTGGCGCCGTTCCTGCTCTCTTCCCCCGGATGATTCTCTGGATTCTCTCCTGCCGCCATCTCTTCCGGACTGCTCCCGTCGGCTCTCTCTCCGGTCTCTTGCTTCCTTTCTGCCGGAGAAGCCGTTATCTCCCGGTGCGGACTTCTCTGATTCTCCCTGCGCGCTGCCCTCTCCGGAAGAAGCAGCCCTGCCCGGCCGCTCCTTACCTCCGCGCTCAGCGCGAGTGTTTGCTCCGGATTTTCCAGGCTGGCCGGAACGTTCTGCGCCAGCATGCTCCTTCTCCGGTTTTCCTCCTTTTTTCCGCTTCTGAATCAGCGTTATCTCCTCTGCCGCATAATCTGCGACCTCTTTGTCATCGCCTTCCTCGATCAGTACCCGAACCTTCTGACGGAGAACATTCAGAGACTGTACCTCTCCTTCCCGTCCATCCGGCGTCTGAACCACATCGCCGACGCCCGGCAGCTTCCGGTTCAGGTATTCATAGGTTTCCTCCTCATTCTTAAGACAGCACATCAGCCGCCCGCAGACTCCGGAGATCTTCGCCGGGTTCAGAGAAAGATTCTGCTCTTTTGCCATCCTGATCGATACGGGCGCAAAATCAGACAGATACGTACTGCAGCAAAGCGGTCTTCCACAGGTTCCAATTCCGCCGAGCATCTTTGTCTCATCGCGGACACCGATCTGGCGAAGCTCGATCCTTGTCCGGAACACTGAGGCGAGATCCTTTACCAGCTCCCGGAAATCCACTCTTCCGTCCGCCGTAAAATAAAACAGCATCTTCTTGTTGTCGAAGGTGTATTCCGCCTGCACCAGCTTCATATCCAGGTTGTGATCCCTGATCTTCTGTCTGCAGATCCGGTAGGCTTCCTTTTCCTTGCGCTGATTCTCCTTCTCATGCTCAATGTCCGCCTCTCCGGCCACGCGAATCACCGGCCGAAGCGGCTGCACCACCTGACTGTCCTCAACCTCCCGCGGCGCAAGCACAACTCTTCCGCACTCCACGCCCCTGGCGGTCTCAACGATGGCGTAACCACCCTTCTTGAATTCCATGTCCTTCGGATCGAAATAGTAGACCTTTCCCCCATTTCGAAACCGGATTCCAATAATTTTTACCATATTGCTTACTCCTATCAATCCCGTTCCCGGGATCTGTATTTCACATCATCTCCGCCGGTCAGCACTCCCGTATTGTGAGAAACAGAAGCTCAAGTGTCAGATCAGGATTTACATTCGCCCGGAATCTTCCCGCTGCCGTCTGTATCGCTTCCAGAATCTTCTGCAGTCCCTCATATGAGCTGGTGCTTGCACGTTCCCGGATCGCGTTGATCTCACCCTTCAGCACAAGACCGTCCACTTCCCGTGTCGCCTTGAACATCAGGACATCATGGAACCAGATCGTGAAGATGTCGAAATAATCGTAGATTTTCTGCTTATCTCCGGCCATCTCCCGCACGGCGTCAATCATCTCACTGACCTCCATCTTCTGGGAGTTCTTCAGAAGATATACGGCATTCTCCACCATCTCCATGAATTCAGAGGACTCTGCGATCCGTTTTGCCTTGCCGATATTTCCCTGGGCAAAGGATGCCATGATATCCGCCTGATAGTCGGGCACATGGAGCTGCTGCATCAGATAATCCTTCATCTCTTCCTCGGTAACCGGCTTCAGATTTAATGTCACGCATCTGGAGCGTATCGTCGGAAGCAGAATCTCCGGATTGTCCGCCAGAAGCATGATGACGGCATATTCCGGCGGTTCCTCGATCGTCTTCAGAAGCGCGTTCTGCGCCTGCGGCGTCATCTTTCCCGCTTCCTCCACGATATATATCTTATACCTGCTCTCATAGGGACGGATCTGCACATCCTCCACCAGCTGCTCCCGGATCTCGTCGATTCCTACAGAGTTCGGCTTTTCATGCGTCACATAGATAATATCCGGATGATTTCCGCCAAGAGCCTTACGGCAGGAGGCACATTTTCCGCAGGGTTCCGTTCCATGCTCCTCGCACTGAAGCGTCATGGCGAACAGTGTCGCTATGAGCCGCTTTCCAGATCCCTTCTCCCCGCCGATAATATACGCATGAGAGATTTTTCCCGTCCGGACTGCATTCTGAATATGTGACACTACATCTTTATGTCCAACAATCCCCGCAAATCCCTTCATTTCGTCAGGTTCACGCATGATTAATCCCTCCTTGAGCTTGATATTCTGCGAACTTCTGCTTCGCGCGTGACGATCTTGTCTGCATTTTCGAAGAGCTATTCAATCTATGATACCATAATTCCTGTCGCCTGGGTACCCTCCGCCTGTTCTTCTTCTGCTGCTGTCCATCCTTACTGTGCGCATGACTGACAAGGCCGATCGTTTACAGGATCCTTATCTGAACATGATGACTGGCAGCGTTTTTTCTTCCTGCGCATGATTGTCGGCATTCTTCTTCTGTCAGGGCATCATGGCCGGCGCTGTTTTATCGAAAGGATAAAGCCTGCGATTTCATCGATGCATTCCTGGATCGTTCCGTTGTTTTTAAACCGCCTGGTGATGCCGGCCCGCGCTGTTTTTTCCCCGGAAAAGTCCTTTTGATCCGCCAGAAATCGCCTGCACATTTCTTCGTACTGAGGCTGCTTCTGCTTCCGTTCTCTCCGCAGTGCCCGCTCCAGACGGATTCCATCGTCTACTTCAATATAGATTGGAACCATGACATTCCTTCCGTAGTACCGGACCATCTGCTCATAGGATTCCAGCGTACCGATTCCGAGATAATCGCTCTTCTTCAGATCAATCTGTCCCTCATCCGCCGTAAAATAATACCACGGTCCGCTGACCGTCTGATAACAGCGTTCCTCAATGATCCGCCCGGCTTTTCTCAGTTCCGCCAGATGCCTCTCGTCTGAAAAATAATATTCTCTGCCGTTCTCTTCTCCCTGCCGCATCGGCCTTGTGGTATACAGCACGATCGGCTTCAGATTCAGCTCCGACCGGGCAAGCAGCGCGGTGTATATGTGATCCTTCCCGCTTGCGCTCTTTCCCATAATGTAAAAAATTGTACCCATATTCACTCTCCACCGGTCACCGATACGCCCGGTGCCTCTCTCGGCTTCGTCCTGTATCATGACCTCATCCCGAGCTGCGGCTTCCTCCCACACAGCGGCCTTTCTCCTGCGTCACAACATCTGGTCCGCACCGCGCATTTTCCCTGAGTCGTAACATTTGATCCGCGCAGCGGTTTTTCTGTCGCACGATTTCCTTCCCCACGACCGCGGCTGTTACCTGCGCTGCGGTTTTCCCGCGCCGCGGTTTTTTCTGACGCTGTGGCTCCTTACTCTGTCTCCGCTTTCTCGTTTGTCGGCCTCTTTCCCATCCGGCGAAGACGCCGGATCAGGAATGGAAGCTCAAATATGCTCATCGCGATCCATCCGAAAAGATACGACCATGGAATCGAGATGAAACCCCAGTGCCACACGAACACCATCGGTATTTCCGATGCGACCCGGACTCCCATGTTGATCAGACTGGAATATAACGTGACCTTCAAGTCCCCCGTTCCCCGGAAATATCCCTGAAGTCCGTTTGTGAACGCGGGAACCGGATACATGACCGCAATGAGCCGCATATAGCGCTGCCCTTCCGCGATGACCTCAGGATCCGAAGTAAACAGCCTGGTCAGCGGCCCTGCCGCCAAAAACACCACAGCACCGATCACCACGCCATAAACGAGCTCGCAATACATTCCGGCACGATATGTCCGCTTCACCCGCGACGCATTCCCCGCTCCGACGTTCTGCGCCATCACCGAAGTCATGGCGTGCGCGATATTCTGCTGGGGAATCGTTGCAAAATCATCCACCCGGTTCGTTGCGTTGAAAGCCGCCGTCGCGTTTACCCCGAGCGTATTTACGATGGTCTGGGTTCCAATCTTTCCCATCTGAACCGTGCTCTGCTGGAGCGCACTCACAAAACCGAACGCAAGGGTTTTCTTCAGCATCGACCAGTCAAAGATCAGCCATTTTTTTCCAAGACGAAGCTCCGGAACCTTCCTCTGAATATAGAAATAACAAAGAACCGCACTGAGGGCCTCACAGATCACCGTACTGATCGCGGCGCCTTCCACTCCCATGTGAAGTAACGCGATAAAAAAAAGATCCCCGAGAATATTCAGTACCGCACTTCCGCCGAGAAAAATCAGCGGAGAGACGCTGTCACCCATCGCCCGCAGCATACTGGCCAGATAATTATAGATAAAACTGAAGAACATGCCGAACAGTATGATCCTCAGATAGAAGACTCCCTCCGGAAGAATGACCGCCTCCACCTGCAGCGCCATCAGAAGCGGCTTCGCTGCCACAAACATCACAGCCGCGACTGCCACGGAGAAAACGCACCCTGAGATCATTCCCGTACTTACCTGTCTCTGCAGCTCCTCCTTCTTTCCCGCTCCATACAGCGTGCTTACCAGTATTCCCGCCCCGAGACAGATCCCGTTTGTGAAAAGCAGAACCAGGGTAACCAGAGGATTTGTCGTACCCACTGCCGCGAGCGCTGTTTTTCCGACAAACCGTCCCACAATCATGCTGTCTGCCGCATTATAAGTAAGCTGAAGAAGCGTTCCCAGAACCAGGGGAATTGTAAACAGTATCAGGGTCTTTAGAATCGGCCCTTTCGTCATATCCTTCGTCATATCCCAAACCCGCTTTCAAACTCATACCTGCACATTATACCACCGAAGATGCAGGATTCCATTTTAAATCTGCGGCAGGCGGGCAAAATCAACAATTAACTTTGGTATCCTTTGCTGCCTTTGCTTTGCTGTTTTAACCCGCCACAGGATTGACACTGAAAAATAAAGTGACTAAAATATAGAAATACAGCAGGGGAGTCCGCCGGAAAGGACTGAGATACAGATGTTGTCTGTGACCCTTATACCTGATCTGGATCATGCCAGCGTAGGAAGCGTAAAGAGAATCATAGGATTTTTCCGTAGAAAACCCGCTCTTCATCCTTGATACAGCAGTGCCTGATTCATTCCGGTGCTGCTGCATTTTTTATGCCGACAGACGCAGAAATCCACCTGCGGCGCGCGATTTCCTTGTTGGCTGTTGAATACGAAGATGTTGAAAAGGGAAAAGGAGGAAAAAAGAAATGAAGGCAAGTGTAGCCATTCAGACATTACCAGATGTGGACAACGATGAAGAGCTGATCCGGATTGTAGATGAGGTTATCGCCTACATCAAGAGCACCGGCCTCAGCTATTATGTGGGGCCTTTCGAGACCGCCATCGAAGGAGACAGCTACGACCAGCTGATGGACGAAAGGAATGCCAGCATGTCGCAATCCGCGCCGGCGCACCGTCTGTCTCCGCATACATCAAGGTGGTATACAACCCGGAACAGGAGATTCTGAGTATCGACAAAAAAGTTTCAAAACATCATACGAAATAATACCGACAGAAATTTCCGGAGCCAGTCGTCATGAGTATCCCTGCTGCAGTCATCATATATATGCCAGCTGCAGCAGGGATATCTTCAGCCCTCTCTGTGATAAAGCCTGTTGTAGTATTCCAGGGAATAGTGGTAGAGCTCGTCCCTCGCGATGTCCGTCTGTTTCGGATCTGTCATATCCGTCATTACGCTCGCCAGGATTCTGCCGTTTTCTCCGTAATGATCCACGAAATCACGCACAATTCTCCGGATTTCTTTCTCATCCGCCCCGTGTGGTATATCAATATCAAAGGCGAAGCTCATTTTCGTATTCCACTGATCAAACAATTCATCGTAATCATTGGCACGATGCTGCGGATTCCAGTAATCCACTCCCATTTCGATCATTTCCGGGAGATACTGGCCGTTCTTGCCACAAGAGTGCAGCTCTACAAACCGACCATTCTTTTTTACGAAATCATGCAGGAATTTTTTCTCATAAGGCAGAAGCTGCTCATCGAACATCTTGTTCGAGAAAAAGCCTGCGCGCTCGGTGCCCCAGTCATCGTGATACAGAACGCCGTCCACGCGCCCGTAATAATCGAATACCTTCTGCGTTGTCTCGATCTTGTAGTCCGCCATTTTGTCAAAGAAGTCCGCCAGAAGCTCCGGTTCCTCATAAAATGCCATCAATGACTCCGCAAACGGAATCAGCTCGTGAAGTCTCTCAAAAATGCCTTCCGTACACTGGTATATATGCACACGATCCGGATCCAGATCCTTCTGAATCTTCTTCCCGTCCGCTTCAAAATCGACCCCGGAGATATCCGGCCATTCCAGTTCTTCCTTCCACTTCGAAAAATCCGATATGGTTCTGGTTCCCGGTTTGGTAATCATACCGTTAATACTGTCGACCATCTCCCAGTATACGCCCCACCAGTCATATCCGCTCACCTCCGGAACCGGATGTTCCTCTATGGCGTCCGGCCATATGGTATTCGATTCAAAGAAATAGCACGGAATCCAGTACGGTTGTTCTCCCTTGACCGCACGGATGTAATTGTCCCGCACGGATACCGGCCTCCCGCTGATCGGCGGTTTCGGCTGCTGAATCAGCCACGGAAATGTACCCGGCTGTGCCCAGTTCCTGGAATAATCTCTCTCTGATGCCCTTTTCATATATTTTCCAATCATATCTATTCCTCTTTTCCTCAACCTGTAAGCTTCTCAATTTGAAAAATATACGCATTCAATTTCGTCAAAAACTCTGTTCCTGCGCCGGCTGATTATATCTATTCTTCCCGTCGTTCCTGTCCTTCTTTTCTTTCTTATGTATTTTCTGTCTTATGTATTTTCCTTCTTGAACGGACTCGCAAAAACAAAGATGACTGCCGCCACAAGATCGAATACAATTGCGATCACAATCATCGGAAGAATAAAATGATCCTCACCAAAGATCCGCATCAGAAGCGAATTATACGGTGAAGCCACAAATCCTCCCAGATTCATGCATGCAAGGATAAGAGAAGATGCCATTGCTACCGTGCTCGGTGGTGTCACCATGCCCATCCATGTCATGAATGCGGGGAAGAAGGTCGAAAATCCGAATCCCACAACAATAAGACCTATGGTCATGACGATCATGCTGTGTCCGGCGAAGACCAGCAGAAAACCAACTCCGCACAGAGCCATCCCCAGAGTAATTACAAACCTCTTTACTGCCTTAAACAGAAAACCGAAGGTGAAACCGGCAGCCACTCCGGCAACTGTGTACAGGGAGAGGGATGTGGCTGCCACTGCAGGACCACCGGCATTTCTCTGCACAAACAGCGTCGACATATTCAGCATGATCGGAAACGCGAACAGATTGTAGAAAAAGATCAGTGCTGCGATCACATACACCTTTTTTCCGACAGACTCCTTTTTCCCACTGTTCGAAACGACCTCTTCCACCGGCGGCTCCGGAAGGAAAAATGCCATGATCACGGCAACAATAAGGAGCGCATGCCCCCAGAATACCATCTGCCAGCCTCTCTCACCCGTACCTGCCAGGAATCCTCCCAACATCTGCAGGACAATTCCTCCGGCATTCATAAACAGCGTACCATATCCCAGAATGCTTGCCTGTTTCTGTCCTTTATACAAGCCAACGATCAGCGCATTGCCGAGCGGCGCCATGAGACCTGCTCCGAAACCCATGACCGCGCGGCAGACCAGCGTAAGCTCAAAATTGTCAAAAAACGCCGGCGCCACGCCTCCGATCAGCGCAATGACTGACGCAATGATCGCAAGCGTCCTGTACCTGATCTTTCTCCCCATTATCGCCCCGGCAAGAAATGTGCCGATCACGATGAATAAGGTCGGGAGCGTTGAAATATAGGAAATATACTCTGCCTTGTCCGGCCAGTGTTCCATAAAAGTTGCCATAGCGGGGGTCACAACCGTGATCGCCATTGAGACAAAATACAGTGTCATGATCGCCGCAAGCTGTGGGCCACGTACCTTTTTTTCTTCCATCTTTTATCCTCCTTGTAAATTTTCCTTGTAAATCCTCCTGTCCTGCATAAACGACACTGCTATACGTGTAAATTCGCCGCACCGCAATTAATCAGGTTCGGTCTTCTTCCATTTTTCCGGAACCGCGCGCACCTTTCCGGACTGCAGAAAACCGAAATTCTTGTTCATGGTTAATATTCTAGAGAAATAAACCTTTCCGGGACAGAGCATGTCAGCACAAGAATACCGAATTTACGGCTTTGAATTTTGTGCCGTAAAACAACAGAAAGATAAAAAATACCGAATTCACAGTTTTGACTTTTGTGCTATGAAACAGCCAAAAGCCAAAATATCAAATTTACGTTTTTGATTTTTTGCTGTGAAACAGCAGAAATGTTATACTCATAATTGAGGATAAAAAATAATGAAGGAAACAATATCATGAAACTAAGTATGTGGATGATCGCCAACCGGCTCTCTCCTTTAATGGATATTAAGACCAGTATTCGACCGGACGCTGCTCCGGTACTGAAAAGTGCAAGGCTTGTATATTCCACGGACTGTGTCCATGTCTATCCGGAAAAAAACTACGTCGTCTGCAGCGGAGAAGGGGATAAGATCTATCTGTATGACGTGACCGTAAAAGAAGCATTTGAAATCATTCAGGATGTTTTTGATTTTTACCAGGACTGGGAAGATGGGATTCAGAAGGCTGTTCAGAAGAATGATTTCCAGAAAATCACCGATTCCTGTGAGCTTATGATACAAAATCCAATGAACATACAGGACGCAAATAACAGGCTTCTTGCGATAAGCAGGCATCCGGATCCCGCAACCGTAGACCCGGAATGGGAATATATCAGCCGATACGGCTACTCTTCTCTGAACGCAATTAAGGCTTTCGACCTCTCCAACAGCAACATTGATTTGAGCCGCCACGGCGTGCATCATTTCACCGCTGCCGACCTTGCGTCACTGGAATACGGAGGCCTTTCTTATATCCTTGAGTTCAACGGTGTACCGTGCGGAAGAATGACCGTTCTTGAGATGGTGCGCCCTGCAAACGCCGGCGACTGCCAGATCCTTGACCGAATTGCGCAGTACCTTGAACCGGCACTCGGCACCATCACCCTCTCCGGAGCATCCAGTCCGTGTTTCAACGCAATATACAGCCTGATTTTTCACCGGACCTATGACCCGAGAGAGCTTCAGATGCAGCTGACGTATCAGCAGTGGACCGAAAATGACGATTTTCAGATGCTGCTCATTCAGCCGGACTCCAGGCAGAATTCCTATCGGTCGGTCGAAATTCTATACGGAATCCTGCAGCACAATCTGCCAAGCTGCGTAATTTTTCGAAAAGACCCCTTCGTACTCGTACTCTCGAACCAGATCCTCGAAGGGAACCAGAATCTCACCGATTTTCTCACGGCGATGCATAAAAGCAATCAGATCCGGGCCGCCTTCAGTCTCGGTGCGAAGGGAACTGCTGAGATTCCATGGATGCTGAACCAGTGTCTCTTCGCAATAAAAAACACAGATCTGAAAACGCCTGATGGCTGGCTCACCGGATTTGCTCCCCATGCCATTGATTACATTCTGTTTTTTGCAGAAAAAAATGAGCGGGTGCACGCCTGCCACCCGCTGATCCGCAAACTCTGGTATGATCAGGAAACCAACCATGACGAGACTTTTCAGACCCTGCTGACCTATCTCGACAACGAGCGCTCGGTCAGCAAGACCTCTGCAGTCCTTTTTACGCACCGCAACACCGTCATGTACCGGATCCGGAAATTACAGGAAATCTATCCCGTTGATCTGAATGATCCGCAAACGAGATACTATCTCCGTCTTTCCATGGAGATCCTGTCATCTCCGGTCCGATTGAACATGGAATCCTTCCGCGATCAGAACATGATCTGAATCGGCTCTCTTGCCGCTTCCAGCTGTTCCTTCGTAAATCCATACTTTTCTTCATTGATCTTGTCAATGATATCAGACATACTCTGATATACGCCCGGGAATACGGAGCCGGGACCTCCCTGTGCGATGCAGGGAATGAAGTATCTGGTTCCGTCTTCCTGAAGCGTCTTCCGGATCACCGCCTCATTGTTCTCGTCCGTCCATCCCTCAAAATCTACCAGATGATTCTCGATTCCTCCCATGAAGGTAATCTTTCCGTCTGTCTCACGGAGAAGCTTCGGAATATCATTCGTCGAGAAGCATCCCTGCCATACATCAATTCCCATCTCGATCATATCCGGAACCAGTGTCGCGGCATAGCTGTCAGAGTGATGGAAGACATACTTTACACCGTGATCGTGATAATATCCGTAGATCTGCTTATACGGCTCTACGAAAAATTCCTCAAACATCGACGGACTCATAAAGGTACTCTTCTGACTGCCCCAGTCATCGTGATGGAAAATTGCCTCCGGATGAAGATGATCACAGATTCCTTCCGCAATGCGCAGCTCGAACTCCGTCAGCATCTTAATCATGTCATGAAGCTCGTCCGGGGACTCATACATCGCCATCAGCGTATCATCGATCTTGCACATATGATGACACTGTTCAAATACTCCTGGCGCAATAAATGTGGTCTTCATCGCCTTATCCCCGACAGCGTCATACATCTCCTGACATTTGCCCCACTCTTCGTCCGTGAAATTCGTATCCGGGACTTTTACATAATCCTGCCAGTGATCAATATCCTTTACCAGAACATGCTCCGCGTCCTGCACAGGGAATGCGCCGGGCGTGTTCTTCGGAAATGCGTTATAAACACCCCAGGCATTCGGAATTGCGTCCTTGACCTCTGTTCCCTTTGGCACCATCGGCGAACGGAACAAGAAAGGATGAAACAGAAGAGCAATTCCCTCATACTGGTTCACAATCCGATCCGGTTTTCCGCCTTCTATTGTTTCGATTAAATTTTCACGTGCTGTTAACATAACAAATACCTCCCTTTCCGAATATCTCTTTCTGAAGAATGCTCCTGTAAACGCCCATACGATAAATTGTGGAACATTCTGTATACGCTACGGATTTCTACTTACTACTTTACTATCCCGCACAATATTTGCCATGTAATTTCAACACAAAAAAAGAGCGGCATCGCCGCTCCTTTTTTGTGCCGTACGGTCACTGCGATCAGATCTCCGCTTTCCAGAGTCCGTGCAGATTGCAGTATTCATATGCCGCGACTGGTTCCTCTCCATCCGCGAGCGCAAAGACCGCCTCCGGCTTATCTCCCGGTTTCAGATCTCTCTTCTGGAATCCGTTCTTTGTCTCCAGGATGATCCACTGGATATAATGTTCATCCATCATTGGATGTGCCACGCTTCCGACCTTGACCGTAACCGTTCCGTTCTCAACACTGACCACCGGCACATGCTTCTCTGTCGCCGCGTCCGTCGTGTTCGGTGTAAGCTCCTTCATCGTTTCGCCGCAGCACTTCGGCGTACATGCCGTCTTCTCCGTCAGAAAAGTAATAAAGTTTCCGCATCCATCACATCTGAAAAATAACATATCTATACCTCCTTTTTATCTGCCACCCTTGCGCGTGGATCAATACAGCTCCTGGCATGTCTGCAACATAGCCATTTATCTCATGATACACGAATATTAAGCTATACTCAAGCATGTTTTCTGTAAAATAAAAGGAGTAACACGCATTTTACAGATCTGTCCGTGTGCGGACGCCAAGGATTCTGTCCCGGCACAGGCTGACTGGATACCAGCTGCAGGTTCCGCATATGGAATGCAGCCTTTCCCTGGTCATATGATCATCAATGTCCCGTATCAGCTTCTGATAATTGTAGGTCTCTCCCTCCTTCAGACCGAACAATTCCATGACCTTCCGGTCAAAAGCAAGCACCTTGTCATCGCTCACGCAATGCTCAGAATCGCTGAGATTCGGACAGGCGGCACAGATATCATCCGGACGAAGGGTGATCTCAATACGAAAGTTCTCTTCCCGGCGCATCCGCGTTACATAAGCCGTCATCCTTCTGACGAAATGTTCATCATAGCCTTTTCCCTCATAACCCTGCGTACACAGCAGATGATGGGGACGAAGCCTCATATCCGCCTTCCGGCCGTCTGTCTCCATAACACAATTCTCCATATCCGCCTTCCGGCCGTCTGTCTCTATAAGATGGTTCTCCTTCCGGAAATGAGACAAAACACGTTCGCTCGTGATTCACGTATTGTATTCCGCAAATGACACAAAACACGATAACACACGATTCACATTGTGTATTCTGCTGACAAGTTAATGAATTCACACAGCAGCTGTGCGTCTGACCTCCAGAACATGTGCCTTCTCCAGAGAATGCTTCAGAACCGGACCGAGAATCAGCACCAGAACCGCCTTCAGAATCGACGTTGGAATAAAGGGTATCACACAGGCTGTGAGCGCTGTCATAAGATTTGCCTGTGCGACTGCCATAAACCACACAGATCCCACCGCATAGTTCAAGACGTAGCCGACCAGAACACCGATCAGAAGGCTCACGCAGGAAATGACCTTTCTGCTCCGCGCACTCTTCGACGCAGAAAGGCGAACGCCGATTTCATCTCCAAGACCGGTAAACAGCGCAATCAGCGGGAAGGAAACAAGGAATCCACCCGTCATTCCCATAATCGCGCCGATTCCGCCTGTCCATCCGGCGAACACCGGAACGCCGATTGCACCAATCAGTATATAGATAACCGTTGACCAGAATCCCTTCTTCGATCCGAGAACTGCGCCAGCCAGCGCGATGATCAACGTCTGCAGCGTCATCGGAACGCCGCCCGGAAGCGGAATGCTGAACTGTCCCACGATACTGATGATCGCCGCAAAAACAGCAATCATACAAAGGTCCTTTACTGTATTCTTCTTCATTGATTTTTCTCCTCCTGTTTTTAAACAGTTCTGAGTATAAATTCAACGAAGAACATTGTCAACCTATTTTATCTTTTAGGGTGACAACGTATAAGCCATAAATGATAAAGTCCTGATGTACCACAAATGAAAATGTCCCGATTATGGTAGAATATTACTTTCTATAATCTATCAGATCGGAGGACATAGCTTATAAGAAG